>JBATSI010000001.1:0-14146 GCA_049293215.1 Saccharimonas sp. (SeqCode)
TAAGAATCTCATACGGAACATTTTCCTTGTCGAGCCATTGAGCGATAAGCTCATTTTTTGCGATTGAACCAGATCCTACGAGAACAGGTCGACCCTCCTTGTGATACTCTTTAATTGCCTCGCTTACGGCTTTGAGCTTTCCTGTTTCGGTCTTGTAGATAAGATCCTCATGGTCAATACGGGTAATTGGCTTATTTGGTGGCACAACCACAACATCCAAGCTATAAATCTGTTGGAATTCTTCCGCTTCTGTAAATGCCGTACCTGTCATACCACTTAGTTTCTTATATAAACGGAAGTAGTTTTGGAATGAAATCGTCGCTAGCGTCATGCTTTCTTGTAGCACAGGGACACCTTCCTTCGCCTCAATTGCCTGGTGGAGGCCCTCGTTATAGCGATTACCCTGCTTAAGACGTCCAGTATGCTCGTCAACAATAATAACCTCGCCCGCATTTGTTACTACGTAGTCCTTGTCACGATGAAAAAGTGTTTGAGCACGAAGTGCTTGATCCATATGATAGACACTTCGTACATATTCTGGCGTATATAAATTCTTTACTCCAAGCATCTTTTGCACCTTGTCGATACCTTCGTCGCTTAGTGCAACGCTCCGTCGTTTTTCGTCAAGGATATAATCATCGGGCGTAAGCTTTGCGGCAATTTTCGCAAACTGATAGTAGCTATCTGGATTTTCTGCTGCAGGCGCACTAATAATAAGTGGCGTTCTCGCCTCATCAATCAAGATGGAATCAACCTCGTCAACAATAGCAAAGTTCAAACCACGCTGACGAACAAGTGAAATTTCATTTACCATGTTGTCACGCAAATAGTCAAAGCCGAACTCATTATTTGTTCCGTATGTAATATCTGCTTCGTAAGCTTCTCGTCGAGTGCATGGGCGGAGCTTCTTCATCCGTGGATCTGTGTGATTCTCGTTGTCATACTTACCGTCATACAAGAACGAAGCATCATTCACAATTACTCCCGTTGAAATACCGAGCGCCTCATAAATTGCTCCCATCCATCCAGCGTCACGTTGAGCGAGGTAATCGTTAACAGTGACGATATGCACACCTTTCCCTTCTAGCGCGTTCAGATAGGCGGCCAACGTTGACATCAACGTCTTACCTTCACCGGTTTTAAGTTCGGCAACATTTCCTTCGTGAAGCACCATCGATCCGATAAGCTGCACGTCATAATGACGCTCTCCGATAACTCGATCTGACATTTCTCGTACTACAGCAAAGGCATCAGGAAGAATCGTGTCAAGTGTCACGTCTTTCTTTGTTAATCGTTTTTTTAGTACATCAGTTTGACCCGCCAACTCCTTCGTTGTCAACTTTTTATACTTTGGACCAAGTGCATTTATCTCGTTTACCTTCTTTTGCAAACGTTTCAAAATCCTCTTCTGTGGATCGCCGAACACTTTCGTCAAGATTTTTTGCTGATTTACCATAAGCCCCTCTTATTCTATTTCTGGATTTTCTAAAAAACTACTCTCTATTATACCGCCTTCAGGCATCTTATAAAAGACTTATTGCACTCATTGCAAACATAGCGAGACATACACTCTCTAAATACGTCGACTACTGCTGATGTTTATTCTTTTTCTCGGCCATAACTGCGCTTGAAGCGAGCAAGGAGATGTCGACGTCCCACGTGAGGCACAGTGTCCTCTTTGTATTTTCTGAGTTGGTTTGCTAGTTTTACCTCGACAATATCAACCGCAGCAAGAACGTTAAGCGTCGAATCACTCGCTGCAATCTGACGATCAGGTACAACAATAAGGACATCGACTTGATACTTATTCCCCTTATCCCGATTGACCTGCTCTACTTTCACTGTTGCGCGCATACTTTTTCTTGAGTGTCGCGGCGCGAATCGGCTTAACCGCCCAATTCTTTTATGAATATACTTCCGAGTAGGCTCGTCGATTTCGTATCCACCGATGCCAATTATATCGATATTTGTGATCATAGAGACCCTCCATTTAACCGATTATTCTGTGTCTCTATTATACGTTATTACGCGATCAAACGCCACGTCCAACTGCATCAGCGACAGATTGATAGCCATCACCTTTAAGTAGCTGTTCCAATCCTTGGTTGATATCTCCTGCTATTTGTGGCCCCTCAAAGATAGCTCCAGAAATTAATGCGACTAAACTTGCTCCTGCCTTAATCTTGTCATAAGCTTGCTGCGCCGTAAACACACCACCTACACCGATGATACACAACGTATCTCCATACATTTTGTATGTACGCTCAATCAGCCGCGTAGAGATGTCTCGTGTCGGTGCACCGCTAAGACTCCCCTTCACCTCTTCATTGAGTGGATCATGTAGCACCGCCTTTGAACGATTTTTTAGAAGGTTGCCTATTGTCACACCCTGAACGTCATGCGCAACAATCACGTCAAGGAGTTTACGAAAATCATTCCACGAAAGACTAATTGGCATTTTGATAAAGACAGGACGTGAAAGTTTTAGACGATCTATCGCGTCAAGTAACAACCCAAGACGATCTGGCGTCGTAAAAGGTTCTCCGCCATACGTGTTTGGGCAAGAAATATTAATTTCATACAGTTGATTAATTTCCGCATGTTCAAGCTGTCGCAGGCTTTCACAGTAATCTTCGATTGCAGCCGCATCACTGACTACCTCGGGAGAGTTTGTCTTTGCCACTGAAACACTAAGTGGGAAATCATGGAGAATTGACTTGGGATATTGCCGAAGATTAGCAATAATGCGCCGTATACCTTTATTTGGCAGTCCAGCGTATACCACCAAAGAGCGCGTCTTTGGAAGTCTATGAAACCATGGATGCGGATTTCCATCACATGGCAGCGCCGTAACAGATCCTCCTATCATAAATCCAAAGCCGACGCGCTTCATCGTTGGGACAAGCTCGATATTCTTGTCAAATCCAGCAGACAGCCCCACAGGAGTAGGAAACGTTATTCCGAATAGTTCCTGTTGAAGTATAGCTGACCTGTGGCGCCATAGTTGAGGGGCATGTTTTACGATAGGAAGTTTCTGTGTTATCTTTCCCACTTTTATTAGCCCTTCATGAACAGCATCCGGGGATTGTCGAAAAAGAACAGGTTTTACAACTGTTTGATACCCCCATTTTGTCACAGGCCTCACTACACGTTTTTTCATCGAACCTAAAGCACTTCTCTTCCGCCAAGATACGGGCGTAAGACCTCAGGAACCTGCAACAATCCATCGTCAGTTTGATAGTTTTCAATGACCGCAACAAGCGACCTTGCCAAACTTACGGCTGTTCCGTTGAGCGTATGAAGTACCTCAACTGAGCCATCCTTGCGTCGTACTCGTATATTCAAATTACGTGCTTGAAAATCAGTACAATTTGAGCAGCTTGTGAGTTCTCGATACTTCCCATCAACTGGCGACCAATATTCGAGATCATATTTTTTTGCTGCTGGCGCGCCCAAATCACCTGCTGCAATGTTAATGACATGATATGGAATTCCTATCTCTTGCCAAATCTCCTCTTCGATACTCAAAATCTTCTCGTGCTGCGCCTTACTCGTTTCTGGAAGTGCAAATATGTACATTTCTAACTTATTAAACTGATGGACCCGGAAAAGCCCTCGACTAAACTTGCCTGATGCGCCAGCCTCCTTTCGATAGCAAGGACTATATCCTGCATACAAAAGAGGCAAATCTTGCTCCTCAATAATCTCGTCCGCATGAAATCCCGTTAAAGGCGCCTCAGCGGTCCCAATCAGCATCATATCTTCATCTTCAATAAAATACTCATTGCTCTCCTTATCACTCTTCGGCGCAAAACCAGCACCACTTGCAATGCGACTCGACACCATATGTGGTACCGTCATTGGATTAAAGCCTTTCGATACAAGTTTGGTAAGTGCAAACTGATATATAGCATTTTCAAGTAGCATCAAATCGCCCTTGATATAATAAAACTTCGTTCCTGCCACCTTTGCTCCACGAGCAAAATCCAACCAGCCTCTTTCGGTTGCATAATCAAGATGATCTTTCGCACGCAAGCGCTTATTGCCCCAAGATTTTATCTCGACGCTGTCTTCTTCGCCTCCTAATGGTACATCGTCGGCAATGACATTTGGGATTGCTGCGAGGATATCGCCACATTGAGCTTCAACCTCTTGCAGAGATTGCTCTTTCTGAGAAAGCTCCTGCTTAATTCGCCGCCCTTCCTCAATAGTCGCTTGATCAGGCTTTCCGCCTTTCATCTTTGCAGCATTTTCATTTCGCCTTGCACGAAGTTCATCAACAATCTGCTGAAGCGAACGACGTTCGTCGTCCCGCTGAAGTAATTCGGCAACATTAATGGCCTCATAGCCTTTTTGCTCTGCGGACTGCTGAACACGCGAAGCGTTCTCTCGAATAAAACGGATATCTAACATATACCACTATTGTAGCATACCGCCCCTAGCATGTAGCACCTTAAATGCCTATACTGCCGTGATGGTACCACTTACCAAAAGACTCATAATGATCACACCAAGACCTAAGCGATACCATATAAATATCGAGAAGTCGTTGTGGGCAACAAACTTTAGCAACCATGCAATTGATATATATCCGACAATAAAAGAAGCGACCGTTGCAACAATCGTTGCCGTCCATCCTACTCCATCGTCGATATGCTGATACTGCGTGATTGCCTGCAGAATGCCAGCCGCACTTAATGCTGGGATTCCCAAAAAGAAGCTCAACTTTGTTACAGAAACACGATCAAACCCTCGTAGGAGTCCCGCAGAAATAGTCGCACCCGAACGAGAAACGCCCGGCACAAGCGATATACATTGCGCTGCTCCAATAATGAGCGTATCTCTCCATGTCGTGTCTTTTTCTGAGTGTCGCGCTTTCCCATAACGATCAGCAAGCCACATAACAGCGCTCCATCCAATAAAGCCAAAAACAACAAACCAGAGACTACGTAGCACCGTTTCTACCTCATCTTTAAACGCTAGGCCTACTACTGCAATCGGGAGAGAACCTAGTATAATAGCCCATCCATAACGATAATCAAATGATTGCCGAAACTTCTTTCCTCGAAATATTCCATTCGTCCATGCAGTTAATACTCGCCAAATATCCTTCCGAAAATAGAGTATCGCTGCAATAATTGCACCAATTTGAATAATTGCCGTAAATGCCGTTACACTCGGGTCGTCAAGCGACATGCCCATGAGCTTCTCTGCAATAGTGAGATGCCCTGTACTTGAAACAGGGAGAAACTCCGTAACACCTTCAATAATTCCTAAAATAATCGCCTCAAAAATTGACATGCCCCATAGTTTCCTCTCTGTTGTGTACCGAAAATAGCTTTTCAATAAAATAGCTACTTCTAGTATATCGTAGAAGTAGCTATCACGATAGTGCTTGGCCTAGGCAACCGCTTCGATTTTGTAGACTAATTCACCCTTTGGCGTCTTAATAGTGACACTCTCGCCAGGAACGCGTCCGATAAGAGCAACTCCTAACGGAGATTCATCACTAATCTTCCCTACCGACGGATCTGCTTCAACTGGACCAACAATTGTATAAGAAACTTCATGCTTATTAAACATAAGCGACACTGTACTCCCTAAGTGAATCTTACCTGAATTTGGTGCCGTTATTTCTTCTGCATTCAAAAGAATGTCTTCGATTTCCGCAATACGCGTCTCAACAATACCCTGCTCTTCTCGAGCACTATCGTACTCAGCATTTTCGCTCAAATCACCATAGTCTCGAGCCTCTGCAATTTTATCGGCAATTTCGCCTCGTCGGCCCTTTAGGTCCTCGAGTTCTGTTTCTAACTCTTTGCGTCCTGCTTCTGTAATCTGATATGTCTTCTTCATATTTACCTCTTTCCTTCACTCTCTCTTCTTAAGAATCTGCACCCATAGATAACAACTTGAAATCATCGTGAGATCAATGTTAGTTAGCTCAGTTTAGCAATTATTTCATCATGCGTCAAGAGAGCGGTAACCCCATCGGCTCGTTGTGTCAACTCATACTTTTCTGCATCTATCAACCGATCGCTTATTGTAATACGATATGGAATTCCTATGAGCTCACTATCAGCAAACTTCACCCCAGCACGCTCATCTCTGTCATCATAGAGTACCTCAACCCCTCGTTCACGTAATTGTTGATATACCATATCTGCCTGCTGTACTGCACGCTCTCCACCTATTCGCACTAGATATACCACAAATGGTGCGATAGCTGCCGGCCAGACAAGTCCTTTATCGTCTGAAAAGTGTTCAGCTATTAGCCCCATTAAACGACTTGGTCCTATACCATAACTGCCCATAATAACTTTTTTTTCTATACCGTCTTTATCGATATAGGTAAGGTCAAACGCATCAGAGAAGCGAGTGCCTAGCGTAAAGATATTACCGACTTCAACAGCGGTTTTTTGAATCAGTTCATCACGTGTTACCCCAAGATCGGCAAGGACCTCATCGTTATACACTTCTTCGTTGATTGCAATCTTTTTACCTTCATGAACATAGATAGTATCTTCTCCAACAGGACTCAGCGTCTGAAACTCATGGCTATATTTTGCAAAGCTTCCACCACTTGCAAATGTACGGTAGGTAATATCTCCTATGCCAAGTCGGCTATACACCCGATGGTACGCCTGGGATATTTTCTCATAAAACGCATCGTGCTCTTCTTGTGTCCGACTAAAGCTATACAGGTCTTTCATCCAGAATTCGCGCCCCCGCATAAGCCCGCTCTTGCTGCGAAGTTCATTACGAAACTTTATCTGAAATTGGTATGGGTAAACTGGAAGATCTTTGTAGCTACTGATGTACGTTTTCATAAGTTCCGTCAGTGGCTCCTCGTGCGTTGGCGCAAGTCCGAGATCGCTCCCATTTGCCAACTTCGTCTTAAACCAAACATCCATGACATCATCATCCCAACGACCAGAAGCTTCCCAGGTACTTTTTTTCTGTAGCGCAGTAAGGCTCATCTCATTACCCCCCACAGCATCCATCTCCTCGCGAATGACTTGAATAATCTTATCAAGCACTCGCTTGCCAAGCGGTAAATACGCATACACTCCGGCCATCTCCTTATAGATAAAACCGGCGCGAATAAGCAGTTGAGCGTTACGTGACACCTCATCAGCTGGTGTCTGTTTTGTTGTCTTGGTAAATAATTGTGATACTCGCATAATACTTCTATTCTAACCTCTTTCCTCTACTATTTCTATGACATGAGCACAAAAACGCCTATAAATGCGATCAAATTCTTAATAATATGGACAAGAACCCCAGCCCAGATAGACCCTGTAAGCTCACGCAGTACACACATACTCACACTCAACGCAAAAACATCAATGCCTACATTCCACTGGCCATGCGCTATACCAAACAAAACACTCACCACGAGCGTCGTGAGCCATGCTGGCATTTTTTGTTTCCTTAACTCTCCATAAAGATACCCTCGAAAGATGACCTCTTCAACAATAGGCCCAATAACTACCATCAGAAAGAACGCTTGCATCCGTTCAGCACCAAAGAGCTGGCTACTCACTCCCAAATCTTGTGCCTGCGTTGCATCAAACGAAGAAAATAAACTATGAGCCAACGCGAGAAGCGTCATCGCAAGCAAAAAATAAACGATAAAACCTGCGATAGCCAGTAGTATATCAAACCAGCTCATGAGCCTCTCTAGACCCATCGTCTTAAGTGATACTTTGTATCCTTTCAGCACATAAGGCAATCCCAGCAAGATAAGGAGCGTAACGCTATACGAAACAGCCTGGAATAATAGGGACTCTGTTGTTGTCAACGATGCATTGCCCACTACCAATGAGCATAGTAGCGTCGCCATAACAAAGCTAAGGATCACCCATAGCGGCAAGCCCACCAGGTAGAGTATACGTTTTGCCTGGAGCTTTTTCATCACATGAGCTTTCCGATATCAGCAATAGTGACAAGCACAATAAGAGACATCAGAAACAAAAAACCACCCGCTTGAATCTTCTCTTCTGTATCTTTTAGAAGAGGCTTTTTACACAGTCGAAAGAGAGCCGTAACAAACCAGCGACCACCGTCGAGCGCTGGAATAGGAAGTGCATTCATGACTGCTAGAGAAAGCGCAACAACTGCTGTCAGTAGTATAACTTGAGCGAACCCTGCTTGTTCTGCTGCAGGAAAAATAACGCCAAAAATACCAACTGGACCCGCCACCGTATTGCTCAATTCTGCGATCTGCTGTTTTGCCGCACCGCTCACCGCCGCATCGCCGCTAAACTGCTGAATAAGTCCGGAAGCAAGCGTCACTATCATATCGCCTAAACCTTGAAGTGTCGCCTGTGTTAGCTGTGCGGTCGTCACAATACCAACAATCGGCGCAGACCACGTCGCACGAATAGTGTCCTGCTGCTTAGAGATGCCAGCGCCAAAATACCCATGACCATCAGTGTTTTCTTCTCGTATTGTCACTACCGTATGTCGGGTAACATCATCGCGTTTGTAGACTACACTAACCGTTTCTCCCTTATGTTCTTTTGCAAGATTTGATAGTTGTGTCGGGCTTGAGATTGTCGTTCCATCAAAACTAATAACCTCGTCACCCGTCTCTAGTCCTGCAGTAGCAGCGGGAAGTTTTTCGCCCACTTGACCAATTTTTACTGGGTGGTTTGTGACTGAAGCGTCACTTGCTATATAAAACTGATTGTCAATAAGTTTTGGCAGCCCAACCAAAGAAAGCCCAGTAAATAGCACGACTGCAGTCAGCCAGTTGACCGCAACACCAGCGAACAAAATCTTTGTTTTTTGCCAAAATGTTGCTGCGCCATAATCCCCCTTTTTATCGGCAGCATCATGCTCTCCCTGAAGCTTTACGAACCCACCTATCGGCAGCCAGTTGATTGAGAAACGAACGTTATTTCCTAAAAAACTCTTTTTTACTACTCTACTATACGCTCGTGGCGGAAAACCAATACCAAACTCTTCTACAACAACACCATTCCGACGAGCAATAATTGCGTGACCTAGCTCGTGAGTTGCGACAAGAATTGATAGTGCTATAATTCCAACGATAATACCTAAGATCATATATGCCTACCCCCCAAATCGTCTCGATCGTTTTTCATATTCTTTTAGTATACTGGTTACGTCTCGTTTTGTCATATCAGGCCATGTCTTCTTGACAAAGATAAGCTCGCTGTAAGCACTTCGCCAAAGCATAAAATTGCTCAAACGCTGCTCGCCACTTGTGCGTACGATGAGATCACAAGGAGGGACGTCTGGTGTATACAAAAACTGTTCAAAGATCTGTGCAGTCACCTTTTTTTGGACTGATAGTGTTTTGCGCAAGCGGTTCACTGCATCAATGATCTCCTGATGACCTCCATAGTTGAAACATACGATGACTGTGCCATTCTTCAAATCTTTCGTCTCTTTTTCTGCAGCATCAATCGCTCGTCGCACACGCGGACTGAGACGGATTCGAGTTCCTGCAATCCTTAGTCTAATTCCTCGTTCGATAAAAAGATGCAGGTCTTCCGTTAGCATGCGAACAACCAAGTCCATGAGCCACTTAATTTCTGGACCGCTTCTGTGCCAGTTTTCAGTGCTAAATACATACGCGCTTACATATGGCACTCCTCTATCACATGTATCAAGAATAACTTCTTTTATCTTCTCGTACCCTGCAAGGTGACCGTCCTGTGCGCTCAGCCCTCTCTCCTTCGCCCAGCGACGATTTCCATCAATAATATAACCGACATGTTTCGGCAGACGTTCGATGTTAGACATTAGATCGTGAGTATGTCCTTCTCTTTAGATTTAAAATCTTCTTCAATCTTTTTTTGGAAATCACTCATAAGCTGATCAATCGCTTTTTCTACCGCCTTTACATCATCTTCAGATAACTCTTTTGCATCTTTCCGACGCTTAGCATCCTTAAGCGCATCTTGACGAATCGTACGAAGCGCAATACGCACCTCCTCGACTCGCTCACTCGCCTGCTTTACAAGCGCTCTGCGCCGCTCTTCTGTCAGCGGAGGTACTGGTACTCGCACAACTCGACCATCATCACTAGGATTAAATCCTAATGATTGGTCATTACGAATTGCGGCAGCAATTTTCTGAATATTTGTTGGATCAAATGGTGTAATCTGCAAGAGCGATGCTTCTGGTGCAATAACATTAGCTACTTGGTTTAATGGCATTTCCGTTCCATACACCTCAACCTTAATGCCATCGAGCATTCCCGGATGTGCTCGACCTGTTCTGATTTTTGCAAGTGTCTCGTTAAAATGCTCTATCGCCAGGTTCATCTTATCTTCATAGGGTTTCGTATCAAACATAGTAGTTCTCCTTCTTTCCTCTATTGTATCATTATTACGCCAGAAGCTATGCGTCTGTCGCATGAGAAGTAGCACCATAACAATACCAACAAAAATACCCCAGTTTCCTAGGGTATTTATAAATGACGCGAGCGACTATTCTGTAACGCCAAGCTCAATTCGTTTAAACTGGCTTATACGAACATTCTCACCGCGAAGCGCAATCTGCTCTTTAATGAGGTCACCAACCGTCTTTGTATCATCAAGTACAAATGGCTGCTCTGAGAGTACTTGCTCAGCGAAGTGCTTTTTCAGCTGGCCTTCGACAATTTGCTCACGCATATTCTCAGGCTTGCTTTTCAATCCTTCACTCTCCAGCAACTCTTTTTTCTTTGCCTCATATATCTCGGCTGGAATATCTTCCATCGTGGCATATTTTGGATTCATCGCTGCAATTTGCATTGCAATTTGATGAGCAAATTCTTTGAATTCTGGAAGACGTGCGACGAAATCAGTCTCACAGTTCACCTCAGCAATAACGCCAATACGTCCAGAGTGAACATAGCTCTCTATTAATCCTTCACGAGTCTCACGATCGCCCTTCTTTTCTGCCTTTGTCAGACCTTTCTTGCGAAGTGCCTCAAGAGCTTTATCAAAGTCACCTTCCGCCTCTACTAATGCTCTTTTTGCATCAGTCAAGCCGATGCCTGTTAGCTCCTTCAGTTTTTTTATATCTTCAATTGAAATACTCATTCTCTTCCTCGCTCTTTATTTCTTTTCTGCTTTACCAGCATTAACTGCGGCAACAAAATAATCAAGCATCAGCTGTAGGCCCTTGATAGCGTCATCGTTTCCTGGAATAACATAATCAACAGCATCTGGGTTGGCATTAGTATCAACGATGCCGATTACTGGAACGCCAAGTGTCTTTGCTTCACGAATCGCATTCGCGTCAATAAGCGTATCAAGAACGATAACTGCACCCGGCTTGCCATTAAGATCCTTTATGCCTCCGTATTTTACATTGAGCGCCTCTATTTCCTCTTGGAAACGCTGCACCTCTAGCTTGTTATAGCGCTTTTCTAGGTCACCACTCTCCATGCGTCGCTCAAGATCTTTTAACTTCTTGATTTGTGCATTAGTCGTGGTTACGTTTGTCAGCATTCCGCCAACCCAACGATTCACAACATATGGTTGACCTACTGATTCAGCAGCAATCTTAACGATATCTTTTGCCTGTTTTTTTGTACCAACAAACAATACTTGTTTACCGCTTGCAACAGTTTTCGTAATAAATGGTAGCGCCTTATTAAGACCTTCAACCGTCTTTGCAAGGTCAATAATGTGACCATCTTGACGTTTACTATGAATGTATGGCGCCATCTTTGGGTGCCAGCGACTTGTTTTGTGTCCAAAGTGAACACCGGCCTCAAATAAAGCCTTTATATCAGGTTCTACTGCCATGATATCCTTCTCCCTTCACACGCGAACTTATTCAGGATATGTCACGTGTTGCTTCGTTATATTGATGTACCGAGTTATTTTAGCATATCACAGCAGATAATACTAGTAGGAGTTTATCAACGATTCCTTACCTTACATAAGTACCGTCACAGTTCAATCATTGATAAACACTAATAGCATTGCTATTTCTCATGTTTCTGTTATGCTTATGCTATGAAAGAATATTTCCGAAAAACCGCATCAAAGGTATCAACACTCGCTGGCTCTGCAGGCGTATTTATTATTGCGCTATGCGTCGTCATTATTTGGTTTGTTTCTGGACCAATTTTTGACTATTCGGACACGTGGCAGCTCGTTATCAACACCGGCACAACTATCATCACCTTCCTCATGGTCTTCCTGATCCAAAATAGTCAAAACCGTGACGGCAAAGCAATTCAATTAAAGCTCGACGAGCTTATTCGATCAACAAAGGGCGCGCGCATGCGGTATGTTGGTCTCGAAGATTTGAGCGACAACGACTTATCTGATATAGAGGCAGAGATTAAAGCGATCACGAAGCTCCCCTCCTCTCAGCGTGCTCTCGCAAAGCTTCACGAGAAGATAACAGACGAAAAGCACAGGCGAACGAGTGAGAAAAAGTTCTTACTCACCAAGTAATCATCTTTTTGACAAACCCACATAATCTTTGACAAAAACCCCTCTATTTGCTATGATTGTAGAGTTATGAAAAGCAGTATTCACCCAACCAACTACCGCCCTGTCGTATTTAGCGACGAACAAGCGGATTTTGCGTTCCTTACGCAGAGCACAGCACCAACAGAAGAGACTATCAAGTGGAAAGACGGTAACACGTATCCACTCGTAAAAATGCATATCTCAAGCAAGTCTCACCCATTCTTCACTGGCGAAGAGAAAATCATCGACACCGAAGGACGCGTTGACCGATTCAAGGCTCGTGCAAAAGCAGCCGAAGAACGACGCGCACAGCTTGCCTCAAAGGCAAAAAAACAAAAGGCAGCAAGCGAAAAAAAAGCTAAAGTTGCAGAGAATAAATAGCATAAATATAACAAAAAGAGGCGGCCGCATTGATTGGCAGCCTCTTTTTATATAGAATAAGAAATGAACTATGCCAAAAATTGAACTCAATATTGATGAACTCATCGCAGAAAAAAAATCACTCAGTGAATTTCTTGCTCAACCAGATGCATATAGCGATCCTCAGTTTACTGCAAAAAACAAACGCTTTAGCGAACTTGATGCCATTATTGAAACTGTCGCAAAACGCGAGACCCTTGAGCATCATCTCGCAGAGGCAAAAGAGCTGGCAAGCGGCAACGATGAACTCGCTGAACTGGCAAAGCTAGAGATTCCTGAAGACGAGGCGCAACTCGAGCAACTAGAAAATAACCTTTTTGTGATGTTGACTCCGAAAGACCCCAACGACGAGAAGAACATTATCATGGAAATACGGGCGGGCGCCGGAGGCGACGAGGCATCTCTTTTTGCAGCAGAGCTATACCGAATGTATCTTCGCTGGTGTGAAGCACATGGATATAAGACAGAACTTATCAGCGAGAGCGCAAACGATGCAGGCGGATATAAGGAAGTTGTCTTTATGATTAAGGGCGATGCCCCATATGCAAAACTAAAGTTTGAAGGTGGCGTACATCGCGTTCAGCGCGTACCTGTCACCGAATCACAAGGTCGCATTCACACCAGCACCGCAACCGTTGCCGTACTGCCCGAGGCGGAAGAAACCGACATCACAATTAATCCAAACGACTTGCGTGTTGATATTTATCGATCAAGTGGTCACGGCGGACAAAGCGTCAATACGACAGATTCTGCAGTACGCATTACTCACCTCCCTACCGGTATGATCGTAACCAACCAAGATGAGAAATCACAGATTAAGAACCGCGAAAAAGCGATGAGTGTGCTTCGTAGCCGCCTTCTTCAAATCAAGATCGACGAAGACAACGCCAAGCTTTCTGCTGAACGAAGAAATCTCATTGGAAGCGGTGATCGTAGTGAGAAAATCCGTACATATAACTTTCCACAAGATCGCATCACTGATCACCGTATTGGATATTCACGAAGCAATATTCCCGCCGCCATGAACGGAGATATAGATGATATCATCGATCAACTACAGGCATACGAGCGAGAACTCAAAGCACAGGGCGCCTCAAACGAGTGACTCCTTTGCCATGAGCTCTCATACCACTATCAAAGACTGGTTATCTCATACTGTCCGCCAATTTCATGAGCATGCATTAGCGAGCGCTCGTCTTGACGCTGAACTACTACTTTGCTTTGTTCTCAATAAGCCTCGAACATATCTACATGCGCACCCCGAAGACATCCTC
>JBATSI010000002.1:0-4468 GCA_049293215.1 Saccharimonas sp. (SeqCode)
CGCGTCATAAACGAGTACCCCTGCAAGTGATATTCACTCACAAGATGCCAATAATCATGTATTTCCTGCTCATCAAAATCATCAAGAACTGCCGTATGTCGGCGCGGGACCAACAAAATATGGTGACTCACAGGCAATCCATCAAATACCTGGTAAGGAAAATCGTTCTTTACGACAATCATCGTAGGTGTCTCACGCAACATGATACGCTCACCTAGGTTATCGCAGAAAGGGCAGGGCGGATTATCACCATACAACGTTGCTGTCTTTTTTCGCTCTTCATCATAGCGCGCCTGAACTTCCGGTGCACGCATTGTTCGTCGTGGATAAATACTCATTTTTTATATTATAGCGCACCCACTATACGTACGCTATATATTATTTATCTCCGAGCACTTTTGACAAATGTCAGCGCCTTGCCAGTGGCATCACCGCGGCCAGTTCGACCGATACGGTGAATATAGTCCTCATACGTTGCTGGTTGGTCGTAGTTGATAACATGGCTCACGTTTGGAATATCGAGTCCACGAGCTGCTACATCCGTCGCCACAAGTATATGAACCTTATCTTCTTTGAATGCACGCAGCGCACGTTGTCGCTGTGATTGAGATTTATTGCCATGAATAGCTGCTGCTGCGTAGCCCTCGCGCTCAAGCTTATCCGCCAAGCGCTGCACGCCGTATTTCGTTTCACCAAATAGCAACACTTTTTCGTATTCTTCTTTCGACAAGAGACCCAGTAACTTCTCGAGTTTGTCTTCCTTGGTGTTCGCTTCAATGATATTCTGGTCAACATGCTCACTGGTATCAGCTGTTCGCACCGACACAAGTGTTGCATCGTGAAGAAACTCTGCAGTTAGCTTCTTGATTTCTGGCGTCATAGTAGCACTAAAAAATAACGTCTGGCGCTTTTCAGGAGTCCGCTGTGCAAGCGTACGAATATCGCCGATGAATCCCATATCGAGCATACGATCAGCTTCGTCAAGGACGAGGGTATGGATATTATCAAGCGGAAGCTGTTTGCGCTTCAATAGATCCATCATGCGTCCTGGTGTTCCAATAATGACATGTGGGTGCTTCTTGATTTTTGCTACTTGACGATCGATATTGCTACCGCCAACAACTAGTGCAGAGAACAGTTTCATACCATAACTAAAGTCGCGAAATTGCTCTTCAATCTGTTGAGCCAGTTCCCGTGTTGGCGTGATGATAAGGACCGATTCCGTCTCTCGGTCTTTATATAGTCGATGGATGATAGGGAGCAAAAAAGCAGCCGTTTTGCCAGTACCTGTATTTGCCAGACCTATCACGTCACGACCCTCAAGCACTGGAAGAATCGCTTGGTCCTGGATAGCGCTTGGGTTCTTATATCCCTTGTGGACAATATTCTTATAAAGAGGTTCACAAAACGCAAAATCGCTAAATTGATGTTCCGCGCTATATGGTTGCTCATGCTCCTTGATGGTAGCTTTGTTGATAAATTTGTTTGGATTGATATATGCACCTCTACTGTTGTTCTTCTGCCGAGGTGACTTTCCAGGACGGAACGAACGAGCGCCTGGCTTTTGCTTACGCATAGTATTGCCACCCATACGAGGGCGTGATTGAGTTGTATATGACACAGTTAATAAACCTTTCTGTGCTAGAGTAATATCGCTGCAGACGAACAGCGAGAACCTCTTGATTTCTACTAATCCACCAGACTGTAGAGACGGTATCCATTCGGATGCAATACCTCTATTATAGCACAGATGCACACAAAAGTCCAGTTATTACTAACTCAAGAAAAAACACCCCATCAACTACATATGAAAACACCCGCATACATTTGTATGCGGGTAGCCATTCTTGGCAAACGATCATAGAACCGATGAGAGAAAAGCTGAAGCGATTGGAGTATATCCTCGCAGTGTAGCGAAGATATACTCCAACGCTTCATCCGAATAACCTACTGAACAACCTCACCACAGCGACAATTATAACCGCAGTGCTCGTGTTCTCCCAAATCACACGGCACACAGTTATCATGATTACACGTACAGCCATACATCTCGGGTATATGAGCAATCTTTGGTACTGTTGCACGGTTACGATTGTGCTTCTTGATCTCTGGGGTAGGCGGCTCAAGCGGTCCAGTAGACTGTATCGTAACATCGTCCCAATCAAGATACACGGCTTTGTCAAGCCCAATCGCTGCCTTATATTGACATGCGATAAATGCCTGCATACGAGTGTTACCTTTACGTGCCGCTTCGTAATTATCGACGATAATATTGAGTGTCGCCCACCTGTAACCATTGAACTTCACGCGGCATTTGCGTGTCGTTTTGCGATTGTATCTTCGCAATCATCTCACCATCCTATAAAGAACATCGACGTGTGTCGAATAAACCTATTGTACAATAGGCTATAATTTTGTCAACTTCTTGCAACTTGGTGTATAAAAGGAAACACCCGCGCATATTGCAGCGCGGGTAGGCAGTTTTGTATCGTACCCGGGATTGTGTGTTCGCATTCAATGCGCGAGATGCCAGCCTTTGCAGAAAGGACAGCGATACACTCGTGTTTCTATGTAAGGGCGCGTCGGACTGTCTCTCTTTTGAACTACGCTCAAGACTATCTTTGCGTCAAGCTCAGAGGGGTAACGACGCTTCTCAGAGTTCTTGCAGCGAGGGCACCGCCTCTTCCGAGAAGCCCTTCGGTGTCCTCGACGAGTCATTGGTCACACATCCTCACGCATCTGATCGAGCGGAATGATGTCAAGCTCATCGAGATCGATAGCTCGTGGAAGTCTCCAATTGCCATGAAGGCCACCATAGACCCGACGAAAACGCTTGCCAGCCATTGCAAGCGAATGCTGTCGGACTGCTTGCACGTCACTCTCAAGATCTCTCGAGACTTGGGGAGATAGATAAACCTCCTCCTCAGCTTCTCCCAACCGAATCAAATGCGTTGGCTTTGGGATGTTCATGTCGCTCCTCACGAAATAGTACGAACCTACCACCAGATGGTGGTACTGTAACATATTATATCACAAAATCAACAATATGTCATATATCATTTGTCGCCAGATATCGCTCACTACTCTGGCGTACAGCCACAATAGCTACATTATCTCCCGACAGTAAACCATCCCCGCCATGTATCGTTCTTGATCCACGAAAATCGATAATTCGTCGAAGTAGTGGGAATACCCGCCACTGGACAAAGATTGGCATTGTAGTTGCCAGGCCACGTCGATATCGTGCCAGCTCCAGAAACACTGGAATAATAAAACCCGTTGCCCGACTGGCTACGTGCAATAATCGCAACGTCTTCACTGTTTGAGCACAAAATTAGTGTATTATACGCACTCCGCGTTGTTACAAAAACAGAGTTGAGTGCAGCGATCTGAGCACTATACGTAGGGTACGTAGGGTCATTGACGACATCTAGACGCTGGTCGTTCGTTATGTTATATTCTTGTATCTTCGTATATGTCTGACGTAAATCACTTTGCACCGTCGTATCATACGCTCTATTTTGTATCCCATTGTATGCAACCACACTTATCGCTGCGAGGATAGCGATGACAACAATGACGATGAGGAGTTCAACAATCGTAAAGCCACGTTTGTTTGTATGATGTGTTTGTGAGATAGGTGAAGGATGATGATAATTATAAGTATTGCTCATGCTTACATTTAATCACCCCCCCCAGGGGATGTCAAGGAAATGCCGCCCTCACTTTATTTTGCTTGTTAAACCACTTGACATATTCTCTTATTTTCGATACAATCGTACAGATTGTTTTATTAGATTTAAAGGAGTTATATGTCACACGTTAAAGCTGGTGGTTCAAGCAAAAACAACCACAACAACGCCGGCGCTCGACTAGGCGTCAAACGTTTCGGTGGCCAAAAAGTATCTGCAGGTGAAGTACTCGTCCGCCAAACAGGAAGTACAAAGATTGCAGGCGAAGGCACCTACATTAGTCGAAACTTCACGATTCACGCCAAAAAAGACGGTATTGTAAGCTTCAAAAAGGTCAAGAAAGGCTCGTTTACTGGCCGCACTCACCCACGCACTCAAGTGTGTGTTGAGTAATTAAGCTTCCTACAGTAAAAGAAAGGTCAACAGCTATGTTGGCCTTTTTATTTTTATTACCTTACCAACGTAATTATCTCCAGCTTTATCCAGTCCGAGCACTTTCAGCGCCGCCCAGCGATGCTGCCCCTGTATTGCTTCACTCCACTTATTCAGTTCTATGGCATCGTTATCCGAAGTTCGACTATACGTTCCATCAAGAAACGACAGTACAAGCTCTGCTACCGCTTCTTGGCTTGTCATGCCTCGCTCGTAGCCAGTATAGTTTATATTCTTTTCAGTGTTGCGATACACGCGATCCGGTAGTCCATCCATCGTTTTAAGCTTATCAAGTACGTAGGAACCAACGGCAATACGTAAATCATCATTCGTACGCATTATCT
>JBATSI010000003.1:0-4351 GCA_049293215.1 Saccharimonas sp. (SeqCode)
GTGGCAATGAATGCCACTCCAGCCACAGCCGCAGCGCTGATCGCTGCGACCAACTTCTTTGAAACTGACATGTGTTCCTCCTCAGGAACTTGTAGGATGAGTTGCTAAGTTGTAAAGTCTCCTGCCAAGGAGACTTTATGGTCTCGACTCAGCAAGAATACAGTCAACCAGGCGGTCAACATATCTAGATAATATCATATAATTGATTTTTTGTAAAACGATGGCGTTATCGTTTTTTTGTTCGAGCAAGTTTATAGAAACGCTCGCGATTGCCATGAGCTCCTGCAACTTCACTATCTGACTTATCTCGAATAACAAACAGCTTCTTAGTCCATCCCTCAAAATCTCGCAAAATCTCTCGACGAACTTTATCGTTTTTTATAACGCCGCTCCGTCCTAGTTGATGACGAGCTGCCTCAAACTGCGGCTTTACCATAGCTAGTACCACCGTATCGTTATCGATAATTGTCGTGATGTATGGCAATATTTGCCGCAAGCTGATAAACGAAACATCAATAACAACAATATTTGGAACTTCTGCTGGCAAAAAATCTCGTATATCCGTCTTCTCGTGGAGCTCGATTCGTGAATCATTTCGTAGTTTTGGATGAAGCTGGTCTGTGCCAACATCAACTGCGTATACTTTTTTTGCTCCATGTTGTAATGCGTAATCTGTAAAACCGCCAGTACTACTGCCAACATCAAGTACTATTGTATCAGTAAAATTTGTGTTCAGCTTTGAGGCAACACTGGCGAGTTTTAGCCCTGCTCGAGAAACATATCGCTCAGGAGCTTTGAGGACGATAGTGTCTCCATCGCCCACAAATAGACCAGGCTTTGTCGCCTCTCGTCCATTGACCGTCACACGCCCTAAACGAATCCAATTCTCGGCCTCAGAGCGTGATTCTACAAGCTTTTTTGCAAGCATAGTTTTGTCTAATCGCTGCTTCATCTTTTTCATTATACTACGGATACATAATCCGCTCGATATCACGAGTCATACTAGCAATTGCCGCATACGACTTGCCCTGCGTCATAATTGTCATGACGTACGTTCCTCGAGGATGACGCACGATCGCTGTATCGTGCACGTAATCCCACAAAAATCCTACCTTGTCATAAACAAGCGTAGCCTTACTTCCTGTTGGGATGCCGTATCGATATGGATGATGCGACAAAGAATAGAGCAATCGATCACGCTGCGCGCCATTAATGAGCGTTCCTGTCTCGAGACCGACCATAAACTTTGTTAAATCCCCCGCCGAGACATGCGTTGCCTGTGGATGGACAAATGTTACCGCAGATGAAAAACCAAGGTTATGCACGTAGTTGTTCATATTTTGTCTCCCAAATTTATCGAGCCACGCAACGGCACAAGGGTTTGTACTTGCAATCGTCATTCTATCAAAACACCCCGACACTGTCGTATCAAGCATGGGATCATTCCACGAAATCTTTCCGCTATTCATTTCGTCAAATAAACGCTTCGCGACAAATAATTTATACGTACTTGCGCTCACCACGCTATCGCTCGCGTCAGCATCGGCCGACCATCCATTGCCACCCAATTGACGAATCGAGAACCATGCTCCATGTTTTGCTTTGTCTCGGACATATGCCCGCAGACCGTCTTCTGTCGAAGAATACGTATTGTTATATACGACTACTGGAGCAACGTCTATCATTGTGGCTACAAATACGCCATTGCCCTGTCCTTCGAGTATATACGCAGTAAGTGCGGACTTGAGTGATTCATTCTCAATCTTGCTCCCTGTGACACCCTCTGTACGATTAATCTCTCGACCGTTTTCAATCGTTACGTGCGTTTTACCAGCAGCACGCCCTGCTTTTTCAGACCATCGGTCAATTGACGAATTTAACGTATCGTTGTCTATGACGAGTGTTGTATTTTTATCATCATCTACTCCAAAGATAAGCCACGACGCCTTCTCTGCAGCGTCAACTACAAATTCCTGCGTGCCTGCACGAACAACAACAGATCGACTAAGCGCCTCTTCTGCCTTATGCTTTACGTCTCGAAAGTCATGACTTGTTTTTTCTGGTGCAATCTTTTGCGCATCTACCTTCACAATAATGAGTGATTGCAGTGGATATTCCGCATGAAGCATTGCCTCACTGATATCTACCGCCGTTACTGCATAGCCAGTACGCTCCTGAGTTGTTACGAGCTGTCCGTCTTGTATCGAAACACCTGCATTTTGTGCGCTACTCGAAAGCTCTTTGCTTGTTTTCTCGGCAAAAGCATTGAGTTGTCTTGGCGAATATTCAATTGCCATTGTATCAACCGTTGGCATTTGCCATAGTAGCGAAAACGGCACAAGTCGTAGCCAGAAGGGATAGTCGACGAGTCGACGAGACGCAACATCTGGTAGTATTTCCGCCCCTGCACTACTGAGGCTATACTCATTGGTTACTTTGCTGGGTGTTTTTAGTCGTACTTTTGTATGCTGAAATGTCTCTGTAACCGTGGCGATGATCTCTGTTTCCTGATGAAATCCAACCATAGAACCATTCAAACGAGCCCATGGCACCGCTCGATCGAGCGGGTACAAAATTTGAACAGCGAGAATTGCTGCGACAGCGAAAAATGCCATCCAAATAAAAACCCGATGACTCTTCTTCTCAGGCATTGCCTTGTGATATAACGTTTTCGTCTTTGCATGAACACGTTGTACGCGTTTTGCCACCCGCTTCATAAGCCTATTGTAGCAGAAAAAGGTTTCTTGTCGCTGTAAGGAATCGTTAGTCTTTCTTTCGCTCTCGATATTCACCTGTTGTTGTGTCAACAGAGATAACATCACCCGTCTTTATGAAAGCTGGTACTTTCACCGTTATACCCGTTTCAAGTGTTGCATCTTTCAAAACGTTACTCGTCGTATCGCCTTTAACAACATCCTCTGTATACGTCACCGTCAAGAAAAGATTTTTTGGCAATTCAACATTGATTACCTTCCCGTCAAAAAACTGCAAACTAAGGTTGTCGCCTTCTTTTAGGTATCCCTTCGCCTCCTCGACAAGATCGGCGGGGAGCTCAAACTGCTCAAACGTCACTGGATCCATGAAATAAAATGTCTCTGCATCGTTATACAGATACTGGACTGTTTGATTGCTTACTTCTGCTGATTCGATCTTTTCTTGGCCCTTAAATGTCTTTGGGATAACACTTCCGTCAATCAAGTTCTTCAGACGAACGTTAACAATAGAGCCACCTCGACCCATTACCTTCTGATTATATTCAACTACCCTATATGGCTTATTATCAATCTGTACAATCACGCCTTTTTTTAAATCTGTTGGTTGATACATACTTATCCTGTTCAATTGTATTTAATATTTTAGAAATATTCGCCAGCGTATAGCATACTATACGCTGAAAAACTCTCTAACCCTGTGCAACAAACGGAAGCAACGCCAAGTGGCGAGCTCGCTTGATAGCAACGGCAAGTTGTCGTTGTTGCTTTGCAGAAAGGCCGGTCTTGCTGATTGGCTCAATCTGTCCATATACATTAATAAACTTCTGCAGTGTCTTGACGTCTTTGTAGTCAAAAAATGCTGGCGTGTCCTTCCATGAACGCTTTGCCATAAGTTACTCCTTTCGATAATAAAGAATACTTCTTTATACTATTTGCTGATTAAAATGGAATCTCTGAGAGATCGATTGGTTTGTCATCGATATCTTCGATAACAACATCCTTATTCCCCGAATTTGATGGTTGGCTTGACGAAGCAGGTGTGCTCGTAGCATCATCACTACTGCGTCCACCACCGACAAAGTTGAAGTCTTCCACGTTGACTTCTATAGCCGAACGCTTGTTGCCGTCTTTGTCTTCGTAGCTTCGCTGGTCAAGGCGACCACTCACGAGAAGTGGGTTGCCCTTTTTTACATACTGAGCGATTGTTTCGCCGGTACGTCCCCATGCAACACAGTTGATGAAGCTTGTCTGCTCTTGCTGTTGACCATCTTGGCCCTTCCAGCTACGACTCACAGCGAGTGAAAAATTCGCTACTGTTTGTCCACTTGCCGTTGTACGCATCTCGACGTCTCGCGTGAGATTGCCCATCAAGATTACCTTACTAAACCCTCGTGCCATATTTCCCTCCTTTAACTCCTTAGATGAAACGTACGAGTGTTCTACTCTTCGTCTTCTTTTTCGCGCTTCTCGCTCTTTGCCTTTGCCTCTTCAAGCGCCTTGCGGCCCTTTTCGTCGACTTTCACAAGAAGATAGCGCAGTACTTCATCAGTAATGTTAAGTGTGTTACTGATCTTAAGTAGCGCGTCAGCAGGAAGCTTTACGTCCATGTAAACATAGACAGCAAAATCTTCGCCTTT
>JBATSI010000004.1:0-17813 GCA_049293215.1 Saccharimonas sp. (SeqCode)
TTTCACCCTCATTAACGCTCATGTGAATATTACTCATGAGAAGTTTTGGGCCAAATGATTTTTCTGTAATATGGATATCTGCTAACATTGCTATCGCATTATAACAGAGGTAAGTATAAAATGAAACTTGACATATTGTTATTTTTTGTGTTATAATGGAGAGACGGTTCATTGATTTCTACAGAAGGGGCAGGCGTGCTATTGATCAATCAAGGACAGACCACAGAGGTGGAGAATACTGGCAAGGACGATGAGTCGGCAGAACCGACCATCACCACCAGTCCCATGCCTTTTTCTACACCCCCTTCGAGAGAGGAGGACACAACCGCACAAATCGCTTCCCCGTGGAAGCGATTCAGCGGGTGGGACGTCTAGGTTCCACCCCACCACCACTCCATCGAGGTCGCCCCAGTACCACACTGGCGCGGCGACCTCGATGCGAGTGGTTTTTCAATGATATAATCTATAGTATGAGTGCAAAAAAATCTTCTCGTTCTGGTAAAGCGCCCCACAGCGCCTCAATCGTTAATCGCCGTGCGCGGTTTGACTACGAGCTCTCCGACGAAATCGTTGCAGGGCTAAGTCTCACCGGGCTTGAAGTACGCGCCGCGCGTGAAGGTCACGTACAATTAAAAGGTGCATACGTCACGATACGAAACAACGAGCTTTGGCTCAATAACGCCAGCTTTAGCCTTCGTCAAAACGAACGCGGAAAAGAAAACGCACACACCGTTGATACGACTGCTCGTAAGCTACTTGTCAATCGTCGACAAATAGATCAGATTACTGCGCGCAAAAAAGATGGCTTAACAATAGTTCCGACAAAGCTCCTTACAAATGGGCGCTACATAAAACTCGTGATAGCACTAGGGAAGGGTAAAAAGCTCTACGACAAGCGACAATCTCTCAAGCGAAAAGCACAAGAGCGTGACGCCAAAGCAATGCTCAAGCACCAGCGTTAAAAACCTCGCGGTCGCTTATCACGGACCTACTTATAGATATTCTCATGCGATTCGTCATCATAATAGCGCAGTAGCGTAATATGCGCCCGTTTCAGTGCACCTCGCAGCCGGCGAAAGCTCTCTTTTTTACGAGTTTGCTGGTAGTGATTTTTAACAACAGTGTCGTACAGTGCAGTAATCTTGCGAAGTTGTTTTTTCTCTGTATAACGACTCGCGAACAGTTTGCTTTGTCGGCCAAACCGTTCACGAAGCGAAGGATCTTCAAGCAATTTGACTATTTGTCGCGCCATATCGGTGGCATTGTTTTTAGCATAATAACCATTTTCGCCGTCCACAAAGACCTCAGACAGTCCTCTATCAATCAATACAATAGGAAGATGCGCATGAGCTGCCTCATGAAGCACCCATCCTTGCGTGTCTTTGAGTGACGGAAAAGTAAACACATCAAGCGTCGCATAAACAACACCAAGTCGCTCTCGAGGAATTGCACCCGTAAAGACAATCCTGTCTGGGTATTTTGATTGCGCCGCCATAGATTCAAGCGTCTCACGATAATCAAAATCACCAACAAAAAGCAGCTTTGCCCGTGGTCGAACTTTTGCAACCTTGTCGAAAGCCTTGATCAAAATTGGAAGATTTTTCTCTTCACCAAGCCGCCCGACAAATCCATAGATTTCGTCATCAGCAGCAAAACCCCACTGTGTACGAAACGCTTCGACTTCTTTTTTTGTTGGCCGAGGAATCGCATCCACACCACTTGGCAAAAGTGTCACATTATAGTGATAGTCTTTATCTTGCCAGCCCTCTAGCTGATCTTTGCTTTTTCGAGAAAGTGCAATAACTGCATCAGCCTTGCTATACACCATCGTCAATGCTCGTTCAATAATATCGCGACCCCACTTTGCCGCTCCCTTACGAGGACGTTGCAACTTGGCAATTTCAATAAAATCTTTTGCCTGTAGCTTGATACTAAAGGGAAATACAATGTTAATAAGCGCTAACGCACCCGGCAAGACATTTGGGTAATCATCCATAAATTGATACAGATCAGTTGAATGCTGCACAATGAAAGGAATATCGTACTTCATCGCTGCGTTAACACCAAGCAGTCCAATCTGTGACGGTGTAAAAATGTGAACAATATCAAGTTCCATGTCGCGAATCTGATGAAGTGTTCGCGGTGGAAAGAAGAGGGAAATGTCAAAATCATCAAAGAAACCACTCGGAAAACTCGGTATTCGAATGATATGATGGTCTTCCTCGGTCATTTCTTGAATTTTACTTGGTCGAATCGTTTTTGCTGGGCAAAAAACAAAAACCTCATGGCCTTCAGCCTCTAGTTGCTGCTTGAGCGTCTCGACGACGTACGTTATACCATTGATTGTAGGACGATACGTGTCCGAAAAAAGTCCAATACGCATTTGTCTTATTATATCATCCCTTGATAATTCCTCTATACAGCTCAAGAAGTGTTTTTGCACCCGCAGCGCTATCATATCGCTTCGCAATTGCCTGCGAACCTTTTTGCGCCTTTTTGTATGCCTGTGAATCCTCTCGTAATTGCTCTACTATGTGAGCAAACGATTCATCGCCTGAAGCCATGAGAACATCACCGCGAAACGTATCGTCATAATCAGCAATATCACGCAGGACAACTGGCAGCCCAGCGGCCGCCGCTTCAACAACAACAAGCCCAAACGTCTCTTGCTCGCTCGGCAAAACGAATACATCAGCTGCCTGATAATACGTCACAACATCGTCGAGAGGAATAACACCTGTAAACTGTAGGTTTGGAAGCGAATGCTTCATCATATGCTGCATCGCATGACTATCTGCTGCAATTGCGCCAAAAGGCACGCCGCCCACCCAGATAAACGTCACATCAGGAAGCTGAGTCGCCATTTTCTGATATACATCGACTCGCTTGCGCGGCTGCACTTGACCCGATCCAATAACCACAAAAGCATCTTCAGATATACCAAGCTTCTTGCGTGCTATCTTCTTTTTTTCTGGCGTCACCTTGTAGCGAGTCGTATCAATCGTGTTGTACAGCACTGCGATAGGCGAACGCACACCCAGCTCCTGCAATTCTCGTTTCGTATAGTCAGAGACGGCAAGTACAAGATGTGCTCGATTATAAAAGAATTTCAGCCATAGCTTCGCAAGTGGACGCCACAACGCAGCCGCCCGTAGCGATCCGATAAAACTATCTGGCACAACATGCGCTGATACGACCCGATGAGGAGCACTGAACAGAAGCTTTTGTAGCGAGTATAGTCCCACAGTATGCACGTGAACGATATCAAATCCTCTTCCTTTTGCGTTTGTTGATACGTCAACACCGGGGACTTTGCGCAGAGCGTTGCGCATCTCAATATATGCCGTATGGACCCCATGGCCTTGTACGGTAAACTCACTTTCGGATACTAAATTGACGCGTAGTGTTTTCTTCATTATGTTTTATTTTAGCACTTTCTTTGTTCTAACTATCAGCAACAAGCGTCCCCACAGAAAGACCAGACGCCGCGCGGGCAATATTTCCATCTGTCAAGAGATCGCAAATAATAACAGGCTTGCGCTGCTCCATAGCAAGACCAAGAGCGGCTTTATCCATCACCGCAATCTCGGGATTTGATAGCGCCTCGTGGTATGATAACCGGCTATACTTCGTTGCATCGGGAAACTTAGCTGGATCGCGGTTATATACACCGTCAACCTTCGTGGTCTTGATAACGACGTCACACTCAAGCTCTAACGCAAGATTGAGCGCGGCCGTATCTGTTGTCAAGAACGGACGCCCTGTGCCACCAGCAACAATCACCACTCGTTTTTTCGCCAGATGACTCATTGCGCGACGATGAGTAAACTGATCAATCACTTGATCTGCCTTGATGTTGCTCAAAGCCCGTGTTGCTACGCCAGTCGCGTTGAATACGTCAGCAAGCGTCAGCGCATTCATCATCGTTGCAAGCATACCGACATAATCTCCCGTAATGCGCTGGACCTTGTCGTTCGCCAACTGTGCACCACGCGCATAGTTGCCACCACCCACCATAATAATGACGTCAGCTCCTGCCTGGAGCGTTTCTTTGACTTGTCCGGCAATCCATTCGGCGCGTGCCGTATCGAAGCCACCACCAAAATCACCTTGCAATTGTTCACCTGATAGTTTTAAAAGAATTCTTTTATACATACTCTCAGTATAGCAAAAGCTAAAGGCCCGAAGATGTACTCTTCGGGCCAGTAGCCTGTATCCCTAATCTCGACTCAAGACAATCGAAATCGCCTTGAGATCCGCCAGCGCATCTGGCGAGCCGAAGGCCTGCTGGAGGCGGTACAGCGTCGGCTGGTCATCGATGACGACTGCCCACTGGCGCATGTTTAGCGGCCAGCGTCGTGGATGAAGCCGAAGCTCCGAGAGCGTTGGCAGTCCCATCGCTGCGAGAGAATATGAGAGCACAGAGTCATCGACGCAATCCGCCTTGATCCGCAACCTTTTGTAGGCTGTCTCACTGAGGTCTCCCCTCAGGTAATCAGCGATCCGTGCGACCGCCCCTGGCAAAAACGCATTTGCAATGCAATCCGCCCCCGCAGCACGCCGATCACACCAGCGAGACAGGGTTAAATTGTATTGCAGACGATCTCCACTCACGCCCTGAACAACAGCTATGTCGCTCTCCAAGTCAACAATGCCATCCATGATGCCTCCCATCGTAGGTTCTTGTGCGCTGCAGGATACAGTGCTACATGTGTATATTATATCATACAAAGTGAATAAATGCAATGCTGCAAAGAAATCCCCGCTCCATAGAGCGGGGTTCTCACCTCCTTTCGAAAGTAGATAGGTACTTAGATGCGCATAAACGAGTGAACTCGCTTCTCTCCGCGTACGTCCACCTTGACAAGGAGACGCCCGTTCACTTCTACGGTCGAGATCGTGAAGTATCGCGGCTTTTCACCCTTTTCGCGTTGCTCCTCCATTGGCGGAGCAATGATTGTGCAGTGCCAGCAGCGTGAATCCGCGTGAGCTATTCCAGTCTGCGTGTACTTCATTCTAATAAAGGCGATCTCGTCTCCCGGATATATAGTAGCGGAATCGCTACGACACGGTGACACCTCGATCTCACAATCAGACGCTACGGTCGAGCCGCCTTTCTCCCAAGCCCTCTGCAAGAGACTACGAAGTACCTCTTCTGTCGCCTCATCTACCTCGTGGAAAGAATCGACATATGTGCTCATGATCCATCCTATCTCTTCTGAAAGTGCAAGACGGGTAATATTATAAATAAATAGCCTATATTTGTCAAATATTTCACTTTTATTCATCTGCTACAATAAGGATATGAAGCTTTTTTCTTGGAACGTCAATGGCATCCGTGCCGTCATCAACAAGGGCGCACTGCAGGACTTTATTGTACGCTATGATCCAGATATTCTATGCCTTCAAGAGACAAAGGCTCAGCGCGGGCAGGTAGAACTTGACCTCCCACAATATTACGAGCACTTCTTTTCAGCAGTCAAAAAAGGCTATTCTGGTACAGCAATCTTTAGCAAAACACCAGCAATTCGCTATATCGATGGCTTTCCTAGAGATATTGTTGAAACATTCTCTCTCTCGGGCGACATATACGGCAATCCGAACGAAGAGGGAAGGGTTATTGCCGCTGAGTTTGACAAAGTATGGGTCGTCACTGTCTATACGCCGAACTCAAAAGGAGACCTCAGCCGTCTCGCCCTGCGACATGACCATTGGGACAAGGCGTTTCTCGCGTACGTTAAGGGTCTTGAGCAAGGCATCTATCCTATATCGCAGCCTTCGCCAAAACCAGTTGTTTTTTGCGGTGACCTCAATGTCGCTCATCAAGAAATCGACCTTGCCAATCCGAAGCCAAACATTGGCAAGCACGGCTTTACACCCGAAGAGCGTGAGGGATTTCAACACTTCCTTGATGCTGGATTTATCGACACTTTTCGAACGGCATATCCAGAGAAAACTGGCGCCTACACCTGGTGGACTCATTGGGCAAATGCCCGTGAGCGTAATGTTGGATGGCGTATTGACTATTGGCTTGCAAGCAAAAGTCTCGCGACACACGTCAAAAATCCACAGATTCACGCCGATGTACTTGGAAGCGACCACTGTCCAGTAAGTATAGAGCTCATGCTATAGATTTACATTTTCTGTGTATCATTGTATAGTACTTCTATGAAACAACATCGTTCTACCACAGAGAGACCTCGAAAATTTGCCGCATTTGACATCGACGGAACACTGTTTCGAAGTGGCCTCTATCGAGAACTAGCAACCGAGATTATGCGCCAGGGAGTTATCGATTCAACACTCGTTGAAAACGCTCAGCATAAACTCACGCAATGGAAAAAACGAAATGGCAAAAATTCTTACGACGAATACGAAATGTCTCTCGTCGCTGCACTTGATGCATCATTGCCATCAATCCCTACCCAGGTTTATGATGACGCTGCTAAAAAGATTGTCATAGAGCAGCTCGATAATGTCTATACGTACACCCGCGCAGAGCTTGCTCGATTGTCAGACGAAGGCTATTTTTTAATTGCCATCAGTGGATCGCAAGAAGAGCTTGTTCAACCATTTGCCGAGAAGTATGGTTTTGACGCTTGGATTGGGCAAAAGTACGTACGGCAGCATAATCAGTTTACAGGAGAGATTATCAAAACATACACAGGAAAAGATGTGCTACTCCAATCTATCGTCGACAAACATTCGCTGATCTACGAAGATAGCTATGCCTATGGAGATAGCGCTGGAGACCGCGGTATGCTACAGCTCGTTGACCACCCAATTGCTTTCAACCCAACAATTGAGCTTCTTGAGCTCGCCAAAGAACAAGATTGGAAGATTGTTCTTGAGCGAAAAAGTGTCGTATACGAATTAGAGAAGGGGAGCCATGGACTATTCGTACTGGCACAAGCAGGAAAGATCTAAACCACTCTACCCAGATATCGAGTGGAGTAAACCTGAGCAACGATCTCAGGCTGGAAGGCTCGGTATCATTGGCGGCAATAAGCTTGGGTTTACTTCACTCGCAGCAAGCTATTCTCTTACATTAAAGACCGGTATTGGACAGGCTAGAGTGCTCCTTCCAGATAGTTTGCGAAAAGTAATTCCGCCAACAATGACCGACGTCATTTTTGCAGCGAGCAATCCGAGCGGGAGTCTATCGAGCAATGCATGGCCCGATATACAAGCGCTTGATGAGTGGGCAAGCGGACTGCTCTTGATTGGTGACGCTGGTCGTAACAGCGAAACAGCTATTCTCTACGAAAAGCTTTTACACGAGAGTTCTCGACCCCTCATTATCACAAGAGATGCTATTGATCTTGTCCTCTCGAGCGGAGAGCTTCTTGCGAATCGTCCGCATACTGTTATCGTGGCATCATTTGCGCAAGTGCAAAAACTATTTCGAGCTGTCTATTATCCAAAGATTTTGACATTTAGTATGCAGTTAATGCAGCTTGTCGAAGCGCTGCACAAATTTACCGTAACCTATCCACTCACTATTGTGACGTTCCATGCAGACACTCTGATTGTTGCAAGTAACGGAGAAATTACCACGACGCCATGGACAGAGCCACTTGCTATATGGAAGGGGGATATCGCCTCCCGCGCCGCGTGCTACTATCTGTGGAACGAACAGCAGCCGCTCCGCGCGATTACGGCAAGTATTGCAAGCAATTAGACGAGCTCCTCTTTACAGGCACACCTCCTTTGGGTATAATTTAGCACAGTTGATCCAATTTGCCGCGATGATGGAATTGGTAGACATGAGAGACTCAAAATCTCTTGAGCATTACGCTCGTGCCGGTTCAAGTCCGGCTCGCGGTACCAAAGACAACTTTTTTCGGAAACTGAGTGCGAAAGCACTCTTTTTTCTCGAAAAGTTCATTTCTGGTAGAGTTTTAAACTCCGCTCGCACCCATTTTAATACGAAGTGCTAAAGCCTCACCGCTTGCTTACGAGTAGCGCCAGCTCTGAATTTTACCATTTTTTGAGATCTCCCGCCGCCGAATATTTCTTTTTTCAGTTGTGAAAAAGTCAGGTCTGTCGGGCCGGCTGCCCGAGAGGATAGAAACAGCGTGGCTCAGAACCGCAGAACCGCTGCCTTATGGCTATTGCTACAGTTGAATATGTTGTATAATCAAAGGGTCTTATTCCTAAACAAATCAGATTTACTATTTTTACGGTTGACCAGTAAACACGATACCGCATAAACAGTTGATTAATTCCAATTTATGAACAGGATAAGACACCTTGCAGTGTCGTTTTTATTTTCAGCAAGATAATAACAATAAAAGGAGCAAAAATGAATGAAGAATTTCCTCAATCGCACACAGAAGAAATACCACCACAACAGCAAATAGAACAGCCTACTTTTAATACACTAGATGGGCATTTGTCTATCACTACCCCACAACATATAGAGGTTAGTATTGGAGAACCAGTCCAAGAATTTGAACACGCTATAGATCGCCGTGATAGCGAACCAAGCCAAGAACTAAAGCGGCCAGATACCACAGCCGAACAAGATAGGTCTGTCGAAACAGGACTTGTCGCCCTTGAGCGTGAAAAGACTTTAGAAAAAGGAGACATCGACAACTTACAACACAAGGCTAGCGAATTAAACGGCATACATGACGTCCAGCGTGGCCTTGAAATCAGCATTATTGAGTCTGGACTACAAGTAATGGCCAACAGATACGGCGGAGACAAACTACTTACGGCAATGCAAACTCGGGGTGTATGGACGTTTCAGGGTGTTATTGAACAATTAGCCCCAGATAAAGACAGCCGTCAAGCACTCTATGACGCAATCAAACATGAACCCATGGATGCGCTTGCCAACAGTTTTAATGAAACATTTGGCGGCGTCACTAACTGGAATATGCCGGATGTTACGGCTATAGAACGCCTCCGTAAGTTTGAAGTGTTTAGCATCGAGAACAAGCGAGCAATGAAAGACGTTGACGGCAATAAAGTCCACCGTGAACGCAATACTGGCGGCTATACTGACAGCGCAGGCCTAGTGCTTAACGGTGATTTTGATAATTTGCTCAATAACCACCCTGAAGTTGCCCAGCAATTCCGTGAATCAAACGATACACTGGTGCTGCTTGAGGGTATTCGTGCGGTATATGCAACAGAGTATGCGCAATTCTCTGATAGCCTAGAAAAAGCAAAAGCTACAGTGGAGGCAAAAATAGCAGAGGGTGAGGCGGGTATAGCACAGCTGCAAGCGATCTCTGATGACGTCTATTACGATGAGATCGCCAAACTTGAGGAGCGTATTGCTAGCGCAGACAGCGATACTACCAAGGAAATGCTACAAGGTATGCTTGACAGGAAAACTGAGGAGTTCATGGCTACGCATGAGGAGTTCAAAGAGAAGTCGGAAGCTGCGCGCAACAAAGTTATCGCCGATTTGGGTGCTGAAAGGCTCAATCAGCTACTAGTTGCCGCTCCAGCAAAGCCAAGTCCAATCTACAACGACAAAGAGAAATACGTCGCCTAACAAAAGAAGTCCGGGGGAGGTGCTTCCCGCACCGTTTGGGAACTTTATAGCTTTACTATAGCGTAAACTCGCTAATTTATGTCAATAGTTTTAGTATGTCATTTATATGTAATACCAAGATATGCTTCTTGGTATTATTTATTATCAAACAAGAGAAGCGTAAGCGTCATACCAAATAACCATCGCATATTGTATAATAAGAGAGGAATCTATGTATGCAACCAAATAATCCTCGCCCCGACACCAATCTTAACGTTCCTCCTCGGCAAAGTACGCCGCGCGACGGTAGTCGTGAAGCAGCCGCAAATATTGTTCGTGGGCAAATCGATGCGCTGTTTGAAAAACAACCCGCCACGACAAACGCCACATCATCTTCGCCAGCAGACAATCATCCACAAGATCATGTGCCGCAGCAAACCCCTGACGCATTTGAGCAGCAATATGCTCAAACAAAAAATCCATATCAGAAGACACACAGTGAACGTCAGCACACAATTCAAAAGAATAATTGGCAGCAATATCACAGTGCATGGCAAAATTATTACCAGCAATATTACGAGCGTTACTACGTCGGGCAACTTTATGAGACAAAGCAAAAACTGGAACATGATGCCTCACTGTCTAAACAAACCACAGACCCCCAGCAAGTAATTGGATCAAACAATGTCCCTGAGATAGAACACGGTACCATGAGTAAAGATGAAGCAATTTATGATCTTCGCTCACGTGTTCGCAGCACTATTCGAAAGAATGCATCACAGGTACGCAAGAGCCGTCATTTTGTTCCCATCATGTCAGCTGTTGCCGTCATGCTCGTCTTTTTGTTTCTGCAATACAACCGCATTATCTTTGCGAATGTCGAGGCCTATATCGTCCCAGGAACGTTGGATCCAGAAAGCCTCATCGTAAGCCCATCAAATACCTCCGTAGGAACCGATCCAAAGCTGATTATTCCCAAAATCGCCGTCGACGTACCTATTGTATGGGATGCAAATGCGTCAAGCCAGGATTCACTCAATGCCGCAATGGACAGGGGAGTCGCATGGTTTAATATCCCTGGCGCAAATGCCAAACCTGGAGAAATCGGCAATTTTGTCGTGTCAGGCCACTCAAGCAATGACTGGCTTGATGGTGGCGATTATAAGTTTATATTTGCACGTCTCGAGCAGCTACAAAAGGGAGATAACGTATACGTCAACTACAATGGAACTCGCTATACCTACGTCGTCACTACATCTCAGGTTGTAAAGCCTACCGACGTCTCTGCGCTTCAGACAAACGCAACAAAACCGACTATGACGCTTATTACCTGTGTGCCGCTAGGGACGGCACTAAACCGACTTCTCGTCACAGCTGAGCAAGTAGATCCAGACCCAGCGGCGGCAACGAAAACAACTGACACCTCAACTTCGACAAACGCAACAAAGATGCCAAGCAACTCGCCAACATTCTTGCAGCGTATAGGAAACTTCTTTACAGGAAACTAATCGTTCACAATTTTTGATTGCGAGAGAGAGACACCCGAATCAGTTTCAACAAAGCTATATATATACTTTTGATTAGGCGAGAGCACTACAGGTAGACGAGCTAGCGATTTCTGTGTGATAGCTTGCTTATTCTTTCCATCAAATTCATAAAGATAGAGCGTTTTATTGTCTGTCAGTACAAAATGATGGCTATCGATCCAATCAAGATCTTGTGTTAATGGCGCTGAAATATTTAATGTTGCCGCCTGTAGTAATTCAAGATCATAGGTAAAGATCGACGAATCGTTATATGTGTACACAAATCGATGCTCTCCTGGAGAAAAGTCAAGCGCACTAGCACCTCCTGGAGTCGTCATCGTTGCTACTGATTCAAAACTTGCCGCAGATTTTGAATCGCTTGCGCTGAGCGAACCGACAAGCACATCAATAGTTTCGCCGTAAGCAATGACAAAATAATTCTCGTTATAGTACTCGCTTATACGGAAATGAAGTGCCTGCGAGCCATCATCGGCATAACTTCGCACAGTGCGCGGCTTCGATGTACTTAGCGTAAGATACCCAATGCTGCGCTGCTTTGTTGTTTCATCGAGATAGGTCGTATAGGCAAGCGTCGTATCGCTAAAAAGAGAGAATTCTGCCACATTTGACACAAGTGGGCCTGAAATCGTATCGTTTCCGAGATTTATGAGCCGCACTTCATTAGTGTCTGTCAACACATAGAATTTACGACTATCAGCACGAGAAAACTCTATTCTTTTAATATTTACGCCCAGCGTCTTCGTGATGTTTTTTAGTTCATGACTTCCTTGAGTATCAAGCAAAAGCCACTCAATACTATCGGTATTATACGTATGTTTGACAAGCACAAAACGACTATCCTCGTCCCACTTTTCGACAGAGATCGATTCTTCCAAATCCTTATCCGTAGCCGAAAGCACCGATGGGTCAAGGACAATTGGTGTCTTCTTTACTGTATCGCCCGTCAGCTGCACGAGCGACACCTGTGTCGATATACCATTCTCTACATATACAATATATTTATTATTACTTGATGCTACCGCGCTCGATACAGCGCTCATAGTAAGACTATTGGTCTGCTTAATGTTTGTCGATACGAGACGAGCATAGTCGAGCCATAATACACCACCTTGCTTGACCTGTACTTCCTTCGTCCAATCGTGGTATCCGTCACGTCGCATAGTAATAGTATGCGCGCCAGCAGAAAGTGTAATCTTGCTTGGTGTTCGAGAACTTAGCCGTGCCTGGTCTGCCTGTACATACGCGCCATCTGGGTGAGTATCAAATTGCACAAGCCCACCTTGCTCAACTTGTCCGCTATACCAATTCACCCGATAACCTTGGATCAAGAGAGCAAGAACGCTAACAAGACATACGATAGCCAATACCATGACAGTATAGATAAATGAAAGTTGAATACGCTTTTTGCGCTTTTGCGACTTATTCATAGCTATCCTCCAGTATACCTGGTCGCTCAATAAAATGAAACGCTTGCATTCTTACTCATGCTTACGGTAATATAGGAGCAAAGCATAGACAGCTTCTTCAAGCGAAGGAATAGGGGAATTATGAGTCAACAAACAGTTACAATAAACGGCACCGTGTACGATAGAGAAACAGGGCTACCGCTACGTATTGAGCGAAGTAGTGCAACAGCACAAAAAGAGCAACCAGCACAAGCCGTCCACGAGACAATGCAACACACCCAAACATTGAGTCGTCGATATGTACACCCTCCTCAGGCGCGCCAACGACAGAGTATTGATACTCAGCATGTTGCGGTGCGAACAATCTCAAAGAACCCTCACATATCGCATTTCAACAATACCGTAAATACCCCTCAGCAAGCACACGCTCAGCACCGCCAAGACATTGGGCCAGTTCCACATCCTGTCGTTCAACGAGCAACCGCAAAAAATCTTGAAAAGCACGCTACTACACATTCCACTTCTCTCACACCAAAACCATCTCAGGTTATAAAGAATGAAGCAATCGATGAAGCACTTCGCAAGGCATCGCCTAATCACCACAAGGTCAAGGCACAAAAATCACAGAAAAAAGGTGCTCGATTTGGACAATTTCTCAGTATTGCGTCTGCATCACTTGCATTATTGGTATTCGGAGGCTATCTCACATACTTAAATATGCCAAGCCTCTCAACTCGTGTTGCCGCCGCACAGGCAGGAATTGACGCAACCTATCCTTCCTACCAACCAAGCGGCTACAGCCTCTCAGGCGCCGTGGCATATCAAAGGCAAAGCGTTTCTATGAAATTTGCTGCAAATGCTGGACCACAAAGCTATACGCTCACACAGACACGTTCAGATTGGGATTCAACGGCTGTTCGAGATAATTATGTTATTCCAAATCTGGGAGACAACTACGTCACCACCTCAGCCAATGGACTCACATTATATACATCAGGATCGAATGCTGCATGGGTAAACGGAGGGATTCTCTATACCATCAAAGGTGATGCCTCTCTCTCAAGTGATCAGCTGCAACGCATAGCAACAAGTCTGTAATATTTTACGTTTCTCGTTGGCAATTACCTCTAGAAAATGGTATACTTTTAGTATTATGTCTCATGATACACATCCCGCTCGCACACGATTCGCCCCAAGCCCCACTGGCTATATCCATGTCGGCAATGTTCGTTCGGCACTCTTTCCGTACCTCATTGCACGTCAATCTGGAGGGACATTCGTATTGCGCATTGAAGATACCGACCGTGCTCGTTTCGTACCAGGTGCAGAAGATCTTATTCTTGATACGCTTGAATGGCTCGGATTAGATTGGGACGAAGGCCCACGAAAGGGTGGAGACAGTGGACCATATCATCAGTCAGAAAGACTCGCTATCTATCATCGCTGGGCGCAAAAACTCATCGACAAAGGACTTGCGTATGCAGACCCATACACGCCAGAGGAAGTCCAGGGGTTCCGAGAACAAGCAAAGGCGGCAAAAAAGCCTTTCCTATACAGAAATTATCGACCAGAGAACCCACCGACATGGGACGGCACGCAGCCACTGCGGTTTAAGGTTGTCGCCCCAAAGCGCTACACATGGCATGATGTCGTCATGGGAGAACTGTCTGCAGGGCCAGAGGCGCTCGATGATTTTATCCTTATAAAGGCCGACGGCTACCCAACATACAATTTTGCCCACATTGTTGATGACGCAGAAATGAATATCACACATGTTATTCGTGGCCTTGAGTATATCTCAAGCACTCCGCGTTATCTCTCGCTCTATGAGGCGCTTGAACTAACGCCGCCAATTCTTGCGTGCTTACCACACATTCTTGCTCCTGACGGAAAGAAAAAACTCGGCAAACGCGATGGCGCAAAGAGTGTCAACGATTACCGAACAGATGGCATATTGCCAGAAGCTATGCTCAATTTTCTTGCCAGTATGGGATGGAATGACGGTACAGAACAGGAGATTTTCACCAAAGAAGAACTTATTGAGAAATTTAGTCTTGAACGTGTGCAGCGTAGTGGCGCACGCTTTGACGAAAAGCGACTTCTCTGGATGAACGGTCATTGGATTCGGTCACTAGAGATTAATGACCTATACCAGAGAGTAGAAAACTACTGGCCAGCGAGTGCAGCCAATTATCCAGAAGAATATAAAAAACAGGTATTACTACTCGTTCAGGATCGTCTGAAAACTCTCGCAGAACTCCCGATGATGACACGATTTTTCTTCGAGGAGCCAACAATCGACGAAGATCTCATATCGCTCAACAAGCAACTAAAAAAACTATCGGTTGACGATATATCCTCCCTCCTTTCTGTGAGCTATGATGCGCTCGAGAATATTACAGAGTGGAACAGTGAAACTATCCAAGTATGCCTCAATAATCTTCTTGAAACGACTGGGCAAAAGCCGGGTATTCTCTTTAGTCTCATACGCATCGCCACAACATGGGCACCATTTAGCCCACAGCTCAATGACACCCTTGCGCTTATAGGCAAGGAAGCTACATCTACTCGTATTCATCGATACCTCGACTATACGAAAAAGTAGCACCACAATGCTTTACGACGACACCATCTATAGTCTATACTAAGCATAAGATGAATCAAGAAACAGACGCAGCAGCTTCCTCAAAAAAGCGAGGAAAAATAAATCGCTTTCGCCAATTTATCAACCGTCACCGCACTGCAACGATGCTTATCTGCGGCGCACTTATCGTATTTTTTGGTGCACTCATCGGTTTCTTGCTTTCCTATAAGCCACCTGTTGCCTCGACAGAAGCGGTAACTCAAAAAACGGCAAAAAAGGAACCTCCCAAAAAATATTATTCAGCTCTGAGCGGCATAGAGGTTTCAGACGAGGCAGCGGCAACCAAGCCAGTCACAGCAATTATGATCGAGAATAGCCCTAGTGCTCGTCCACAATCAGGTCTCAAGCAAGCAGAAGTTGTATACGAAGCAATTGCCGAAGGTGGCATTACACGATTTCTCGCACTTTATCAGCAGAATAAACCAGGCCTCATAGGGCCAGTCCGCAGTCTCCGCATGTACTATGTCGATTGGCTCGCCCCATATCAGGCAAGCGTCGCCCACGTCGGTGGCAGTGCAGCAGCTCTCGCTGAAGTTCGCAATGGATCATATCGCGACATCGACCAGTTTTTTAATAGTGGTTCATACTGGCGCGCAAGCGACCGCTATGCGCCGCACAATGTATATACGAGTTTTGAAAAACTTGATGCGCTCAACCAGACAAAAGGCTATAAATCGTCATCGTTTTCTAGCTTTACGCGATCCGACGGCAAAGCAAGCGACACCACGAACGCAACAAATATCGCCATAAACTTCAGTAGCGCTTGGTACAATACCGCCTACACCTATAACGCAACGGATAACAACTATCAACGCTTCATTGGTGGGGCACCACACCTCGACCGAGAGGAAGGTCAAATCACACCAAGCGTTATTATCGCGCTTCATGTAAATGAGACTACCGTCATGGAAGATGGCTACCGTCAAAGCATCGTCACGACAGGAACGGGCAAAGCGACCGTCTTTCAGAACGGCACCGTTCACGAATACACCTGGAGAAAAAACGATCGACAGAGCCCACTCGAAATCATTGACGCAGATAATAAGCCAGTCGCACTTAATCGTGGACAAACCTGGATTGCTGCAGTGCCAAATAGCGGAGGGAGTGTTTCATGGTAATAGAAAAATCAGTCCAAGACGCATCACCAATGATCAAGCATTATTGGCCTCGCTACTATCATAAAGCCGTTGTCGCTACTATTCTTATGCAGCTACTTATTAGTATTCTCGTCGGAGGTGCACTTATTATCATGGGCGTAACACCTGGGATGATTAGTTTTTGGATCATTTTTGCTTCAACGCTCATCGTCACGATCTTCCTCAACCTTCTTCTCATCGCCCAACTCCTCACGCCGCTCAAAGACTTGTCGGCAGCACTTACGCACGTCTCAGATGAACCAAACGCCGTGACGCCGCCAAACCCCAATGCAAAACATTTCGAAAGAGACGGCTTTAAGCCACTGCTACAGTATATTTATCAAACCGCTGCCAATGCGCCATCAAAGACAACGACTCCCGGCGAAGGCGTCGCGCTTCCAATGCTTGAAAAAGCACTCAATCAAACCGCCGCTGGCGTTGTCGTGCTTAATTCAAAAGGAGAAATTGTTTTCTCCAACCAACATGCACCAATAACTAGTGACGATACAGGAACAAAACATCTGTCGCTCTTGTTTGAAAAAGACGACAGCTTCACCGACTGGCTTGCACGTTGCCATACATCAGCGGTTCACGCTGAAAAGACCTGGCTACGCGTACCAGACAAAATCACCGGCGAAGAAGGACGTCGAATTTTCGATATAACCGCGAATTACGAAAAGGGAAGTAGTGCTGAGGTCGTACTTGTCATGCACGATCGTACAAGTCTATACCAACCAGAAGATGACGACCTTGATTTCATTGCTTTTGCGGCACACGAGCTTCGAGGACCAATTACGGTTATTCGCGGATACCTTGATGTTCTCACACAAGAAGTCAGTCCTACGCTGCAGCCAGACCAGCAGGAGCTTATTAAACGACTCATCGTGTCGGCAAATCGTCTCAGTGGATACGTCAATAATATACTCAATGCTTCAAAATTTGATCGACGGCATCTTCATGTCAACCTCACAGAGGCGTCGCTTGCAGATATCTACGATATGATTAATGACGATATGCAGCTACGCGCTCAGTCACAAAATAGGCTGCTTGCCGTTAATATCCCACGAGACTTGCCAACAATTGCCGCCGATCGCTCAAGTCTTTCAGAGGTCATCGGAAACTTGATTGATAATGCGCTGAAATATAGTAATGAGGGCGGCGCTGTTAATGTGACCGCTGGCGTAGAAGGCAACTTCGTAAAACTCTCTGTCGAAGACCACGGTATTGGCATGCCAGCAACAGTTGTAAGCAATCTTTTTCATAAGTTTTACCGCTCGCATCGTAGCCGTGAAACCGTGGCCGGCACTGGTATCGGACTTTATATCAGCAAAGCAATGATAGAATCACATGGCGGACAAATTAGTGTACGAAGTGCCGAAGGCGAGGGGTCGACCTTCACTATTACTATCCCAATATACAGTACAGTTGCCGATAAACTTAAAATGAATAATAATAGTAATGACGGACTGATAAGAAGTAATAGTGGCTGGATCAAAAACCACGCCATGTATAAGGGGTAAATAATGGCAATAAAATCAATTCTTTGCATCGAAGACGATCGTTTTATCGGCGAGATGTACGTACGCAGTC
>JBATSI010000005.1:0-20407 GCA_049293215.1 Saccharimonas sp. (SeqCode)
CTCGATCTCAATTTGGAGATGGTTGGTCAAATACGGAGGGCTGTGATACAAGAAATATCATACTCAATAGAGATATGAACGACGTTGTGGTAGGAGAGGACTGCAAAATCAAGAGCGGTACACTTGCAGACCCCTATACAGGTAAAGAGATTCATTTTCAACGAGGAAGCGCAACAAGTTCAGCGGTGCAGATAGACCACGTTGTGGCGCTCAGTAATGCATGGCAGACAGGAGCGCAACAATTGACGCATGAACAGCGGACGTCACTTGCCAATGATCCGCTTGAGCTGCTCGCCGTAGATGGCTCTGCGAATCAACAAAAAAGTGATGGCGACGCAGCAACGTGGCTGCCACCAAACAAAGCGTTTCGCTGCCAGTATGTTGCACGTCAAATCGCCGTTAAGCAAAAATACTCGTTATGGGTCACGCCTTCCGAAAAGGAGGCGATTGTGCGAGTGCTTGCGAGCTGTCCCGCTCAAGGCTTACCATCAAGCAACGCTAAATAGTATGTCGATGCCAGTATGCAAAGAAAAATATCCTGTCGACAGCGGGACTTGTCTGGATGTAGTTGACATTTTATGTAATTTATGATAATATAGATGTATCGATTGACACTGGTCAATCTGAACATCTACAAGGAAATTGGAGGTGGCGGCCATGGCTGCTATTGAGACGGCGGAAAAGAAGGGTTCTGTCCCAGGACGGTGGCTGGTCTTCGTGGCTTTTGTGGCTGTGGTGATAGGCATCGCCTTTCAGGTAGGTCGCTATGTGGGCTATGCAACAGGATATGATGAAGGGCACGCAACGCCAGAGGTACAGATTGTATCTGGGCGCTGTGGGCCACCTGAGCCGCCTACGACCGGTGACAATCCGGGGAGTGGTTCTCTGGAGCCACAAGCCCATGGATGTTCCTCCAGCCATCCCAACCGTCCCAGACGGGGAAAATTGGAGCGATCTTCCGGAGTAGGTGGCTCGGTCTGCGCGCCGTGTATAATACACGTGCGCGCAGACCGAGTGCATTCAATATCCTATTGTATAATGCATATAAGTTTGCTACACTAATAACGTACACATCCGGCCGGCAGGTCGGAATTTTTCGTATTAGTAAATGAAAGGAATTATATGGAAGACTTAAACATAAAGCAGCTCACACTTGCGCTTCGGACGATTGCCGAAGAAAAAAACCTACCAGAAGAGACGGTACTGAGCATCATTGAGCAGGCCATCGCCGCAGCATGGCGACGAGACAATGGTGAGCGCGACCAAAACGTTCGTGCAGAACTAAATCTCAATGATGGTACGGCAAAAGTATTTGTCATTCGTGAAGTTGTCGAAGAGGCAAACTTCCCGTCCACAGAAATTAGCCTTGAAGATGCAAAGAAGCAAAAAGCGGATGCACAGATTGGTGACTCTATCGAAGAGGGACACGAAGTGACAAGTTTTGGTCGTGTGGCTGCACAGACTGCAAAACAAGTCGTATTGCAGCGTCTACGCGAGGCTGAGCGTGAAGTTGTGCTTGCAGAATTTGAGGACAAGATCGGTACAGTTGTGACAGGTATCGTCCAACGAGCAGAGCCACGAATGGTTCGTGTTGAGCTAGGAAAGGCAACAGGCATCTTGCCACAAAGCGAGCAGATTCAGGGTGAATACTACACACCAGGAAGTCGTATAAAGGTTTATATCAAAGATATTGAGCGGGATAATCGCGGCGCACAACTCATTTTGAGCCGAGGTAATGAAGCATTCATTGAATACCTCTTCCGCCAAGAAGTGCCAGAGCTAGAGACTGGTGCAGTGGAAATCAAGGGTATTGCTCGAGAAGCGGGTCGTCGAACGAAACTTGCAGTAAAGAGCACGGTTCCTGGTATCGATCCTGTGGGAACCTTTGTTGGTGGACATGGTACGCGTGTCAATGCTGTAATGAACGAGATTGGCGATCAAGAAAAAATCGACATTATCAGTTTTGATGAGAATACGGATACGTACATTCGCAACGCCCTTAGTCCTGCTGAAGTTGTGAAAGTTGAGATTGACAAGGAGAGCAACCGTGCAAAGGTATTTGTCACGGAAGACCAGCAGTCAATTGCTATCGGTCGTGGGGGACAGAATGTTCGCCTCGCAAGTCGATTGACTGGCTATGAGCTCGATATAGAGACGGCCGTAAAGAAAGCTGAGAAGAAACCAAAGAAGAATATCGAGGATGATCTTTTCTCAGCTATCGAAGGACAAGGCGAAGAATAGTTAACGAAAACTCATAAAACAGATTAGCACTCTAGATTGACGAGTGCTAATTTGTTTTGTATACTAGGATAGTAGGTAGCTACGGATTGGAGTGGATAATGAATGATGATTTTGGTGAATTTATAGGACATCTTAGTGATGATGCACGATTAAGCGTGCAGTATGCGGATGCAATAGCTCGTGGATACGGGAATCCATACATCGGCACTGAGCATCTTCTCCTTGGTATCTTGAGCCAAGGTGCGAGCGTTGGTACAAAAGTACTTGCTGATGCAGGAATCACCCTACAGCGAGCAGAGCATTCGTTGAATTTGCAGCCACTACGGAATATCACCGTTCGAACAACTGGAGCAACAGGGCTTTCCGAGACGGCGTTGCTTACTTTGCGAATGAGCTGGGAGGTTGCGAAGGAGTTTCATCACGAGCAGCTTGGTACCGAGCATATCTTGTATAGTTTGTTGAAGCAAAATAACGCAAGGGCGACAGTCTTGTTGCGAGAAATGAGTGTTGATACTGCAGCAATTATGGATGAGCTTGAATCGTATTTTGACGAGACTCGTGGAGAACACGGTGATATCGCAACCGAACCGCGTCGTCGTTCGGTAAGAGGTGGAGAGCTGGCGAAATATGGCGTTGATTTAACGGCCAAGGCGGCAGATGGAGTACTCGATGCAGTTATTGGAAGGGCAAAAGAGACAGAGCGTTTAGTGACGGTACTAAGTCGACGCACAAAAAACAATCCAGTGCTTATCGGTGATCCAGGTGTTGGCAAGACGGCGATTGTCGAAGGACTTGCCCAGAGGATTGTGCGCGAAGATGTCCCAGATAACCTCCTCGATAAGAGGGTGGTAATGCTTGATATGGCGGCAATGATTGCTGGCACAAAATACCGCGGTGAATTTGAGGATCGTCTCAAAAAGGTTATAGGTGACGTTAAGAAGCGGGGGAATATTATTCTCTTTATCGATGAACTTCACCTCTTGGTAGGTGCGGGTGCAGCCGAAGGATCGATGGATGCTGCTAATATTCTTAAACCAGCATTGGCTCGTGGCGAACTTCATATGATAGGAGCGACGACACTTGATGAATATCGCAAGCACATCGAAAAAGATACTGCGCTTGAAAGGCGATTTCAGACGATTATTGTCAAGGAGCCAAGCTTGCGAGATACGATTGCTATTTTGAAGGGACTTCGAAGTTACTATGAAAATCATCACGGCGTAAAGATCAGCGACGACGTTATTGAAGCGGCGGTATATATGAGTGATCGTTATATTGCTGATCGGTTCATGCCAGATAAAGCAATTGATGTTATCGATGAGGCATCCGCACTTCTTCGGGTAAAAAAAGGAAATAAGCCGAGTAAACAGCGCGAGTGCCTGCGCGAGCTCAAGAGTCTCAATGAAAGAATGGAAGAAGCGGTGTCCGTTGAAGATTACGAAAGGGCGGCGCTTTACAAGCAGCGTATTAGTCAAATAAGCGACAAGCTCGAAGCGATAAAAAAAGAGCAACAGCAGAAAACCCCTATTACTTTGACAGAAGATAACGTTGCTCATGCTATTGCCGTTATGACAAATATTCCTGTAGAAAAGGTACAGACAAGTGAGGCAAAAATGCTACGTAGCCTTGAAAGACACCTCGAGAAATATGTCATAGGACAGAAAGAGGCTATTAGTAAGGTAGCAAAGGCAATCCGCCGCAGTCGAAGCGGTGTCGCGAGCGAGCGACGACCAATTGGCAGCTTTGTCTTTATGGGACCAACAGGTGTGGGAAAGACGGAACTTGCGCGAGTGCTGGCGCGTGAAGTGTTTGGTAGCGCCGACTCGCTTATAAAGATTGATATGAGTGAGTTCGGTGAAAAACACACGACGAGTCGATTAATTGGTGCTCCAGCTGGGTATGTGGGCTATGATGATGGCGGAAAATTGACAGACAAGATCCGTCGACAGCCATATAGTGTCGTGCTGTTTGATGAAATCGAAAAGGCTCATCCTGATGTGTTTCAGCTCCTTCTTCAACTTCTTGAGGACGGAACATTGACCGATGCGAAAGGACGTAAGGTGAGTTTTCGTAATACGATTATCATTCTTACGAGTAATCTTGGTGCAGACAAAATGCAAAAGCAGACGGCGCTCGGTTTTCAATCGCAGCCAAAAGAGGGTGAGAATATTGATGATGTCCAACGGCGTAATGAAGGCTATACAAGGGATGCGCTAGAGCGATACATGCGCCCCGAATTGATTAATCGATTTGACGCAATCGTTACCTTTAGGCCGCTGACCAAGATGGAAGTAGGAAAAATATTTGATTTGCTTATTCGCGAGCTGAGTGATCGATTGGTGAGAAAGGGAGTTGGACTGAAAGTGACACCTGCTGCCAAGAAATATCTCATAAATAAGGGTTACAACCAAAAATATGGGGCACGACCACTTCGCCGGACAATCGAAAATGAGCTTGAGAATATGCTTGCCGAAGGTATTTTGTCGGGAACCTATCAAAAAGGCGCTATACTAGAGGTAAGGGTGCAAAAAGGGGTATTAACGATTGAACAACAAACCGAAAAGGCGTAATAAATTCGTTAAAGGCGCAATTGGGCTATGTTTTATTGGCCTCGTTGTGTGGGGCGGTTTGTCATATGGGCCAACGTTTTACGATGAGGCAATAGCGCAACGATTTACGCCAAGTAGTAGCATGCAGGAAGTTATTGATAGGCTCTCTCTTACATCAAAGGGAAAACGGATACTATACGCGAGCCAGCCTCAGTTACAAGATAAAACTGCGTTCAATGAGAGCTGTAATTCTCGAGAGCGCAGTGCGGCTATTCTTGGATGTTACTACATGCGACGGATCTACGTATATAACATAGAAAATACCGAGCTTACTGACGCAAAACCTGTTACGACAGCGCACGAGATGCTTCATGCTGCGTATGAGCGACTTAGTGCAAGTGAGCGTGATCGGGTCGATGCTATGATTGAACGGCAGTACACGCGTATCAAGGATGAGCCGATTATACAGTCAATGGTATCGTATTATGAAAAAGCAGAGCCTGGTGAGAGACTTAATGAGCTTCATTCTATCATTGGTACGCAAGTAGGAGATCTTACGAGTGAACTTGAGGCGTATTATGGTACATATTTTGCCGATCGCCAGACAATTGTCTCGATGAGTGACAAATATCAAGCAGTCTTTGATACGGTCAACAATGAGGCGACGCAACTTCAAGAGACAATAAATGCCGAGAAGGCGAGCCTTCAGGCTGACATGGCGCAGTATCAGGCCGATATGACGACGCTGAATGAAGAAATACGCCAATTTAATAGTCGTGCTCAAGCTGGTGAGTTTTCTTCTGAGGCGGCATTCAATCTTGCGAGGGCAAACGTTATATCACAGCAAACAGCACTTGAGACGCGACGTGTGGCGTTGAACCAGCGAGTACAGGCATATAACGACAATATTGCTCGCCTTAACACGCTTGCGGTGCGAGCGCAGGAACTAAATAAGAGTATTAACGGTATTGAGCAATCAGAAGGGCAGGTCTCATGGTAAAATCAAAGTCTCAATTCGTGTGCCAACATTGTGCAGCGGTGTATCCTAAATGGATAGGACGCTGTGAAAACTGTGGTGAGTGGAATACGCTAGTCGAGCAAGCTGTGGCAAGTGGAAACTCCGCCGTGGCGCGCGGCGCAACGTCTGGTCGGGTACTGACGCCGCAGTCGATGCAGCAGATAAGTGCAGAGTCACAGATTCAGCGACTAACAACAGGTATTAATGATCTCGATACTGTGCTAGGCGGTGGCGTGCTTCCTGGAGGCGTCATTTTACTAGCTGGCCAGCCGGGAATTGGTAAGAGTACGCTCCTCCTTCAGGTTGCAAGTACGATAGCTCGTCAAAATACCGTACTTTACGCGAGCGGTGAAGAATCTGCCTCACAAGTCAAGCTACGTGCTTCGCGGCTGGGCGCTGATGCACAAGACGATCTACAGTTTGTCGCAAGCACAAGTGCCGATGATATCGCAGCGACGATTCGTAGTGGCAAATATAAGCTAGTGATCGTCGATTCAATTCAGACGCTCAGTCTCAATGAAATAACAAGCGCACCAGGAACGGTGAGTCAGATTACCAATTCAAGTAATGTCATCATTCGTGCTGCCAAAGAATCTGGAGCTGCAGTCATATTGGTGGGACATGTCACGAAAGAAGGATCGATTGCAGGACCGAAAGTACTCGAGCACCTTGTTGATGTTGTGCTGCAATTTGAGGGTGATCGTTACGGTGGTTTTAAAGTAGTGCGTGCCGTTAAAAACCGATATGGTAGTACAAACGAAGCGGCAATATTTGAGATGAACGAAGAAGGGTTGAGCGTCGTTAAAAACCCTTCGGCAGCGCTTCTTTCAGAGCGGCAAAATGCGGATGGGTCGGTTGTGCTCGCAACGCTTGAAGGAAACCGGCCGATTCTGGTGGAGATTCAGGCACTTGTCAATCCGACAAATTTCGGGTATCCTAAGAGAACAGCTAGTGGCTTTGATTTAAACCGACTCAATGTACTTATTGCCGTGCTCGAACGGCGGACGAAACTGAATTTATCCGATAAAGATATTTATATAAATGTCGTTGGTGGACTAAAGCTAGCTGATCCAGCAGCTGATCTTGCAATTGTGATGGCTATTGCAAGTGCTGCAGCTGGAAGGAGGCTTGACGATGGTATTGTCGTCTTCGGCGAGGTAGGGCTTGGTGGTGAGGTACGAAGCTCTCAGGCGGCTGATCGACGCATAGCGGAAGCGAAAAAACTTGGGTTTACCGAGGCAATCGCTCCAAAGTCTGGCACAAAAACAAGATTTATTAAAGATGTGCGTGACGTTCGAAGCGCGCTCATCACTTACTTAAAAACGTAAGAGAAAGAAAAGAAGAAATGGAAGCAAATGAAATTGTGTTACTCGCTGTGACACTTATTATTTTAGGGGAAGTTACCTTTTTATTAACAAAATTACCACGGACAAACTTGAAAACGAAGCGACGCGCGCTACTTATAGACACCTCTGTACTCATGGATGGGCGAATTGCTGCAGTTGCAAAAACAGGATTTATTGGTGATACGCTAGTAATACCACGTAGTGTCGTTGGAGAGCTTCAATTTTTGGCAGATCATGCTGATGGCGACAAACGAGCACGAGCACGTTATGGCCTTGATGTGGTGACTGAGCTTCAGTCTATGGAAGAAGTTGAAGTAGAACTGTTGCAAGATGGTAGTAAAGCAAAAGAGGGTGTCGACGAACGGCTCCTGAAGCTTGCAAAACAACATGATGCGTGGATATGTACCATTGATTACAACCTTAATAAGGTTGCTGTAGTCGAGGGCATTCGTGTTCTCAATATAAACGAGCTCGCACAGAGTATTCGTATGGAGCATCTGCCCGGAGAGCATATGATGCTGGAATTGGTCCAAAAAGGGCAAGAATCGCATCAAGGTGTAGGTTATATGCCTGACGGTACGATGGTTGTCGTTGAGCAAGCGTCGGCGCAGATCGGTAAAACGGTCGAAGTAGAGATTATACGAAATCTACAGACGGCTGCTGGTCGTATGATGTTTGCCCGAAGAATTGAGCAGCAAGTGAAGTCAAATCCAAAGATAAAACAAGTACTATCATCAAAGACTACAGGACGCAAACAGACACAACCGAAGCAGAGGAATCATAAAGAATCACATGAGGTGCAACATTCGCACAACGTAGAGGCTGAAAACAAGAAAGCAAGGCAGTCGGTGAGGAACTCAGCCGATGCGTCGAAGACAGTGAAGAATCCACGTCGGAAGCGAGTTGATCACGAGGCTGCGCTTATCAATCTTGTTGATCGTCAGTAAAAATGAGTGTCTTAGATGTATTAGTTACTGCTAGTCGTCACTTGTTTTGAGACGGTAGTTGCATAATAAACTGAATCAGTAACAGTGGCGGTGATCGTATAATTATTCCCGGCAGACTCAGGAATGGCTATATTTCCCCAGCTGCCACTAGCACTTATCTGACGTGAGCCAACAGACTGATTATTGACCTTTACTTCAACCGTTTGTAGCGCATGAGTCCCCTGTGAATAAGAAACGGACACGACGTGATTGCTATTGGATAAGTCGATGGACACTTTCGGAAGAGAGTCGCCACATTTGTGGACATCATCATCTTGAGTGGCGTCATATCCATCCTGTGCCGTAATGATTTCCTTGTTTGAATAATCGTCTTTTGTTTTTACGACTGATACATCAATCCGAGCTCCTTCAGGAGTACACGAAGTTGCCTTCTTTTTTGATACGCGATCAAACGTCACTGTTGCGTTCTTTTGTCCGGCGGATTTGTTGTAGTATGACGGAAAGAGCTCATTCTTGATATTCTGGATACCGCTAGGGGCGTTAAACCAGTCACCGAGCGATGCCTTACTCTGACTGACATAGTATTGGACGGCGTCAGTCATTGTTGCGTCAAAGAACATTGCAGGGATAAGCGAGTTACCGCTTCTCAATGGCGAAGTGTCTGAATTGCCTAGCCATACTGCCATCGACAATGAAGGGGTGTAGCCAACGGTCCAGATATCCTTTGCAACAACCTTGCCGTTTATTTCTGAGTTTGAAGTTCCTGTCTTGACAGCTACTTTTGCACCAATCTTGGTAAGATTCGTAATATAGTCCCGTCCTCCTCCGAGGCCGGCACGAGCCTTTGGGTCACCAAGTATATCGTTGACGACATAAGCGGCCTGTGGGTCAATTACTTGCTTGCTAGTCGAGGTGTATTCTTTTAGCGTCTGGCCAGTGCTATTTGTCACCTTAAGAATGGAAGATTGTGGCACATATGTCCCCATACGAGCAAGAGATGCCATAGCGTTCACATGGTCGATAAGACGAGTTCCACAACCACCAATCGCACTTGATAGGCCAGCATCGGCATCCGATCCCTGTGTACAATAGTAGGTGTCTCCCATGTCACGAATTGTCTGCCAAGTGCTCCCTTGTTTGTTTTGTTCGTTGATAGACATTGCCTTGATAGCTGGGATGTTACGTGAGCGATCAAGTGATTGTCTGATGGTGATATTTCCCTGGAATTTTCCGTCTGCATTCTGAGGTGTATATGTTCCGCCAAAAGTAGTTTTCGTATCAGATATTATTGAGCCACTTCCATAGTTTGTTTTGCCTGTACCTTTATCTTGGAAGAGTTGTGCATATACAAGAGGCTTGATGGACGAACCTGGTTGGATGAATGCTGTTGCGGCGTTGTCTTGGCCAAATCCAGCATAGTTAAAGTCTCGGCTTCCAGTAAGGGCAAGGATTTGCCCAGTCTTGTTGTCCTCTATCGCAGCCGCCCCATTCGAAAATCCTGCATATGTAGCACAGTTTGTATAGCCACAGTTGCTACCGGTCAACGCTCCATTGAAGAGCTTTGTCATTTTTTCTTCAAGATTGTTTTGAATGTTAAGATCGAGTGTTGTTGTGACAGTGAGTCCGCCTTTTCCTACGGTTGCCTTGCCAAGTTCTTCTTCGAGCTCTTCTCGTACCATAAGGACAAAATGAGGTGCCTTGATATTTGACAGTTGATCGCTCAACGGCTTAATTGTATCGAGGATGGCGACTTTCTTTGCTTCGTCGGCCTGAGATTTGGTAATATACTTTAGTTTTACCATCTTGTCTAGTACGATATGCTGACGCTCTATTAATGCGTCGTGCCCTTCGATATTATATGGATTATATAGCGTAGGGCTATTTGGGATAGCTGCGAGAAGCGCAGATTCGGCGAGCGTGAGATCCTTTGCTGATTTGCCAAAATATGTTTGTGCTGCTGACTCGACGCCGTTACGTCGACCACCATACGATGACTCATTGAGATATAGGTTAAGAATTTGATCTTTGTTATACATTCGCTCGACTTCAATAGAGAGAATCATCTCTTTTATCTTGCGAGGAATACCATCAAGTCCGCGTTTCTGTGCCTCGTCTGCAAAGAAGACCTGCTTTACGAGCTGTTGAGTAAGTGTCGAGCCGCCCTGTGTCGCATTTCCTCGTGAGTTACTTAGAAGTGCACGGGTAATACCAGTGACACTGATACCGCCGTGAGTGTAAAAATCCTCATCTTCGATAGCAACTGTCGCCTGCTTGATATAGTTGCTTATTTTGTCACCATCAACGACGAGCTTATAGTCTCCGTCGCCCTTATCTTCCCATAGAAGTTGTCCGTTTCGGTCGTAATATTTTGTTACCGTAGTCTGTACTCTTTTATCGATTTCTCCAGGTCGAATAGCATCGAGGTCTTTGCGATAGTATGCAAAAAGAGCACCTGCGGTAAGTACGAAAAGTATAAAAATAACACCCAGCGTTTTTAATATAGCAAACGCTCCACGTTTACTAAATATAAACTGAGCGACTCGTTTCGGGTGAAGTCGGTAAAAGAATCGCTTGACAGGGTGCTTTGGCAGGCTTGCGAGATATTCCGCTCTTTTGCGCGACTCCGCGTCCTTTTTTGTGCGCCGTTTCGCTACAAGATTTGAGTATACACTAACTTTTCGTGAAGACTTTTTCTTAACCACAATCCACTATTCCCATAAGCAATATTGCTGTTATTATAGCACTCTTTGCTCGCTTGATGCTACCTTTTATGCTAAAATCAATCTATAAATAAGATTGCAAGGGAGATAGCGTGACTTTATCTGAAGAATTGTCGTGGCGAGGATTTATCAACCAAACGACATTTACCGATATCAAAGAATTAGACAAAGAAAAGCGTGTCTTTTATTTTGGCGTAGACCCTAGCTCAGATAGTATGACTATCGGCAATCTTGCTTCTGCGATGTTTGTGCGTCACTTTATCGATTACGGCTACACTCCCATTCTGCTCGTCGGTGGAGCAACGGGAATGATTGGCGATCCTGACGGAAAGAAACAGGAGAGAGACGTTCGTGATGCGGCTGTTGTTGAGAAAAATACACAAGGTCTTATACGACAATTCTCTCAAATATTTCGCGATCAGAAGTTTGAAGTTGTCAACAATAAAGATTGGTTTAGCGGTATTGGCTATATAGAGTTTCTTCACAGGATAGGCAAGCACGTGAGCATGACGCAGCTGCTCGACAGAGATTTTATTAAGCAGCGTATCGGCGAAGGAGGAAGTGGCATTAGCTATGGAGAGTTTAGCTATGCGCTTATTCAAGGCTATGACTTTCTTCACCTCTACCGAGAAAAAGGAGCGACATTACAGGTAGCTGGTGCAGACCAGTGGGGCAATAGTGTCACGGGTGTAAGTCTTATTCGAAAACTCGAAGGAGTAGAGGCGCACGTTGTGACGGCACCGTTGGTTATTAATAAGCAAACGGGCGTAAAATTTGGTAAGTCTGAAGCTGGTGCGGTATGGCTTGATGCAGCAAAAACAAGTCCCTATAAGTTTTATCAATTTTGGTTCAATATAGATGATGAAATGGCACAAGATTTGATAAAAATATACACCCTCCTTTCGCGCGAAGAAATAGCAGCGGTGATAGAGAATCATCAGCAAAATCCAGGTGGACGTAACCTTCAAAAGGTATTAGCACGGGAAGTAACTGAGCTTGTTCATGGTAATGAGCGCCGTGAATCTGTCGAGCGAGTGACTGCAGTACTCTTTGGCGGTGCTGGAATCGAGCACCTCTCAGAGAGTGATCTCGACGAGCTTGCGGCTGAGATTCCTACGCTAGAAAAGGGAGTGCATGCTATTGAGGCGCTTACCGAGACGGAAATAGCAAAAAGCAACGGTGAGGCGCGTCGATTAATTGCGAACGGTGCTATATCGTTGAATGGTAAAAAGATCACTGACGATATATTGATAGAAGAAAACGCGCTGCTGAAAAAGGGTAAGAATAGTTTTATACTCGTAAGGTAAGGAGGGTGTATGAAAAAAGTTATTGCATTTGATCTTGACGATACGCTTGCTGTGTCGAAATCGGCAATGAGTGATAAAATGGGGCATCTTTTGGCACAATTGCTTGAAAAGTACGAAGTATGTATTATCAGCGGCGGCAAGTTTGAACAATTTGAAAAGCAGGTTGTTAATCGGCTTGAGGCGTCTGGTAGATTGCTCAGTCGGCTACATCTTATGCCTACCTGTGGTACGCGGTATTATCGCTATGATGAGATTGAAGAGAAGTGGGTGATGCAGTATGCAGAGGATCTCACGAAAGAGCAGAAGAAGCGTATTATTGAGGTACTTGAGAAAGTGGCAAAAGAAGTTGGCGTGTGGGAAGAAAAAACATACGGAGATATCATCGAGGACCGAGGTAGTCAGGTAACGTACTCGGCTCTTGGGCAGCTTGCGCCACCAGAGGAAAAGTACCGTTGGTCAGAGAAGAATAAAGAGATAAAGCCTATTTTTCGCGACAAGGTAGCAGAGCTTTTGCCAGATCTCGAGGTGAGACTTGGTGGGACAACGAGTCTAGACATTACACGCATTGGTATCGATAAGGCATACGGTATGGAAAAGCTGATAGATGCGCTTGATATTAGCAAAGAAGAAATACTTTTTATTGGAGATAAACTTCAAGAGGGTGGAAATGATTATCCAGTTCGTGCAGCGGGCATCGATACGATCGAAGTGGCTGGCTGGGAAACAACGGCTTACGTTCTCGAAGGTATTTTAGGTGTGACAGAGTAGCTCAATTTTTCGTCTATATGATATAATTGAGAAAGTCTGAAAAGACAATCAAGTATGCGGCAGTGGCGGAATTGGTAGACGCGCTAGCCTTAGGAGCTAGTGTCTTCGGACGTGAAGGTTCAAGTCCTTTCTGCCGCACCAATAAAATATCCAAGATTTATTCTTGGATATTTTATTGGTGAACAGTAACTATCCCAATAGATCGTTTGTTGAGAATGAATCGCGTAGCATTGAGGTAACGGTTCGGATATCGTTATCTGTTTTGACGCCAGGGTTGAGTATGTTGTAAGGGTCGAATACTTTTTTGATGGCGCTATAGAGCTGAGCGATCTCCGGGTCGAGCTGCGCCTGCGCTATCTTTGTCTTGAGTCGTCCCTCTCCACCTTCACATACAAAATATCCTTCGTGTGAATCAACGAGTTTTGCAAGTTCATCAAGAAGTTTAAATATCTTCTGTTTGTCGCCAACTTTCTTGAGCGATAGTCTTGGATATACACCATAAATACCAGTATCGGCATACCCTGCGATAGGAAGTTCAAGGCGTAACTTATCTGCGAGTAACGCGAGTTTTTTTACAAAATCCTCAAACTGATGACGGGGAACATAGAAGCCCTCGAATATTCGTGGCGCTGCCTCGCCCGTAGTGTCTGGCCAAGAATAATACCGAGTGACGTCAAGCGCTGCGATAAGCTCATTGGCCGCTTCGTCCTCGGCACTTGAGATAACGGCATCTGTTTTTGCGCCAAGTTTTGTCAACTTTTTCAGTTTGTGCGAGCGTCGACGAGTATTAAAATCATCAAATGACACAATAAGTACCGCTTGAGGTGTAAATGATTCGTAGGCCGCTTCGTAGAAAGAAAACGTTTTGCCACCTTGGCGAGTTTGTTCAAAAAGCGCTGCATCAAAATATTCAAGTCGTGCTGGCTCTAGTTTGCTTATTTCATCAATGGCGTCACGAGCGGCTTCGGCGCTTGCAAATACCATAGCGGCAATACTTTGGTGAAAGCTGAAGAATTCTGCCCGGAGAATAGCCTCGTCGATAATACCAAGTGTACCTTCGCTACCGCAAAAGAGCGGCGTAAGGTCGAATGATCCATCTTTGCGTTTGACATCCGCAATAGCAGCGTAGCCGGTTCCATCTAGTGTATCAAGCTTTTCAATCAGATCCTTGTTGTCGATAATAATACTATCGATGCCGCGATAAATATCTCCCTCAAATCCAGGTAGCCCCTTACGATGGTTGAGCTCTCGCTTCGAAAGACGACTCGTTTGCAGAACATCGCCGCTTGCCAAAACCACTTCGAGCTGCTCGACCGATGCGCTGATATCTCCGTAGCGATACGATAGCGCACCCTTTTGTTGAGTGGCGATTGCTCCGCCGATGGTGCTGGAGCTATTTGCTGTAAGAAGTGAGGCGACTCCTACGCCCTGAAGACTCAGTGCATCATTGAGTGATTGAACAAGAGCGCCAGGTTGAACGCGCACGAGATGCTGCTTGGGCTCATATTCAAATATTCGATTCATGTGCTTTGAGAGATCAATCAGCACGCCTTTTCCGATACCACCACCGACAGCACCTGTGCCGTTACCTCGAGCAGTGATAGGTACAATGTGTCCTTTTTCGGCAATCTGCCACGCGAAACGAGCCACTTTGCGAATATCAGCATTATTACGTGGCAAAACAACAAGTTCTGGCGATACCGAAAGAACGCCTGCGTCACTGCTACGTGCTGCACGAACATCTGTTCGAGTCGAAACTTCACCCGTTAAGTGTCCGCGTAAATAGTTTGCAACTTTACTCATATCTCCCCCGTTTGTTCATTGTCTTTACTATAGCATAAGCATTCGGTTTTTTCACTAGGTGGAGGTGCGCTACAATAGAGAGGTGAATTTATCGACAAAACTTAGTCTTATAAAAGGCGTTGGACCACGCACTGCGCAGCAGCTCGCTCAAGCGGGCTTAGCAACGGTGGGCGATCTTGTGTATTTTCTTCCACGAAAACATGAGGATTTTACAGCAGCAACCTCAATTTCAGAAATCAAGCCAGGCAAGGTAACGATCAAAGCGCGATGTGAGACTATTAGCACGCGTCCCGTGCGACGAGGGCTCCGCTTGACAACTGCTGTTTTGAAAGATGATACAGGAAAAATAAATGCAGTGTGGTTTAATCAGCCATATCGAACGAAACAGCTTGCGGGTGGTGAGGAGTTCTATTTTACCGGAGAGTTTGAATATAACTACGGGAAATATCAACTAACGAGCCCAAGTGCGGAGGCTGCAAAGGGGTTATCGATTACAGAGGATCGGCTCTTGCCGGTATACCGATCGATTCATGGACTCAAGAGCCAGCTCGTAAGGAAGATTCTCGCAGAGCTAAAGCCGTTTATGAAGATGCTTCCAGAAAGTTTACCCGCATCTGTCGTGAAGCACGAGTCACTTATGAGCCGCAGCGAAGCACTTCTTGCGATGCATTTTCCAGCCAAGATAGAAGATGTGAAGATAGCACGTGAAAGGCTTGCATACGAGGAGCTTTTCCAACTACTTTTGGCAAGCCAGCTCAACCGTCAAGAAAACGCTCGACTGAAGGGCTATAGTATACCTTTCGAGCAGGCGGTCGTTGCAAGCTTCGTGAAGCAGCTGCCATTTGCTTTGACGGGTGCTCAGCGACGCGCCGCATGGGATATTCTCCAAGATTTTGAGCGCTCTGTGCCAATGAATCGACTCTTGCAAGGCGATGTTGGTAGTGGTAAGACAGTCGTTGCAGGGCTTGCTGCAAGGCAAGCGGCCAGTAGCGGCTATCAGACTGCACTGATGGCGCCAACGGAAATTCTTGCTCGCCAACATGCAGAAACGTTAACAACACTACTAAAGCCGTTTGACGTAACTGTTGGGCTGCTTGTTGGCAGCGTGAAAGGAAAAGCTCGCGAAACATTGCTTAAGCGCATCGCCGAAGGATCAGTAGACGTTGTAGTAGGAACACACGCTCTTATTCAGCACAGTGTGTCATTTGCAAAACTTGGATTTGTCGCAATAGACGAGCAGCATCGCTTTGGTGTCGAGCAGCGACAGCGTTTACTCGACAAATCTGCACACCTTCCACACCTACTTACGATGACAGCGACGCCGATTCCTCGAAGCCTTGCCCTGACAGTATATGGAGAACTTGATATTAGCATTCTCAATGAAAGGCCGAAAAACCGCCTTCCAATACAAACGAGTATTGTTGCGCCAGCTTCGCGACCGCAATTGTACGAAAAGGTGAATGAGGAGATTCGCGAAGGTGGTCAAGTCTATGTAATCTGTAGCTTAATCGATGATAACCCCAGCAATGAACAAAAAAGTGTGCAAGCAGCGTATCGTCAGCTCAGAAATAGTGTTCTTGGTGCACGCTCGATGGGAATTCTTCATGGCAAAATGAAATCATCTGAGAAAGAAAAAGTCATGAATGATTTTCGTGAAAAAAAGTACGATATCCTTATCAGTACGACAGTTGTTGAGGTTGGTGTTGATATTCCAAATGCGACCGTCATGATGATAGAAGATGCTGAGAGCTTTGGCCTTAGTCAACTCCATCAACTTCGCGGTCGCGTGGGGCGTGGCGAGAAGCAAAGCTATTGCTACCTTATGCTTGGGACAAACAACAAGCCGAGTCAACGACTTCGAGAAATCGAAAAAAGCGAAGATGGTTTCTACCTTGCTGAAGTAGATATGAAGCTTCGTGGTCCTGGCGAGATTTATGGTAAGGCGCAACATGGCGCCCTCAATCTACAGATTGCTACGCTTGCCGACACAAAGCTTATCGCTCAGGCGCAAAAAGAAGCCCGTCGATTTATTGAAAGTGGCGAAGATTTGCTACAATATAAAGAGCTTGCGGCGCAGGTGGCGCATTATCAGAGACTTACAACATTGAACTAAGAGACTTAAATATAAATAGTATGTATTCAGGAACGACTTTTCGAGACAAATCAGGGCGATTTATGGGCGTGCATCAGCGTATAGACCAACTTGCGCGACGAGATTTTGGAAAGATATTACACCAACCAACAGACTTTCCGAAAAGTGTGGATATTGTTCATTTTGAAGGCAACAATGGACCCGATGGCGTGAAGAGAAAAAGTCCAAGCGTCGATGAGCCCTGGCATTATATTGACCCATCGAATCCGAAGGATCACGGTCTTGTGCAGATGATTCTCGATCATCATGATAATCTCGTTGAGGCGCTCAAGCGAGAAGACCTCGTGCGTGCTGCTTTTGAGTCCGCATGGATGGCGCACGCGATCACCGACGGGCTCACGCCAGCGCACCACTATCCGCTCAGCGATAAAATCGAAGAACTTTGGGGAAAGCCAAAAGAAGAGCGACTAACGATCGTCGACAAGAACTTTATACAAGGAAAAACTCGACGAGAGACAATCAATAAGAACTGGGAGTACTGGGGAGCGAAGGGTGTATTTGCAACGCATATATTGTTTGAGCTTGGTGTTGCAACAACGATGAAGCCAGCACGATTCACCGGCACAGCTCCCGATAAAGCGTGGCTTGATGAGGCGAGTGCGCAAGGCTTAGAGAAGGTATTTTTGCGGTCAGTTCAAAATGTCTACGCTATGGATATGTACCAGGCATTTTGGCGAAATGGTTGGACGACAGAGCTTGCACTGCAAACGCGTGTTGAGCTTATTCCCGAAATCATCAGAACCGTGACATTTGCATGGTACGATGCATATCTCGAGGCACACCAAACATGAAAGTAAGAGTTATCTCTGGAATCTATGGTGGACGGTGGCTTGATGCACCAGACAACCAACGAACACATCCGATGGGAGAGCGTATTCGCAACGCGCTGTTTAATAGTATCGCAGAGGAGGCAAAGGATGCGCGTGTTCTTGATGCTTTCGCAGGAACTGGCGCGGTGGGGCTTGAGGCGCTTAGCCGTGGCGCAAAAGACGTCACTCTTGTCGAACGAGACCCGTTGGCTTTTAAAATTTTGTCAAAGAACGTAGCTTCACTAGGAGCACAAGACAGCGCAAAGGTAGTAAAGTCGTCGGTACATTCGTGGATAAAAACCTATGCTGGTGCACCGTTTGATATAATATTTGCTGACCCACCGTATCATGATTTGCAGTTATCCACAGTTTCAGAACTTTTTGGTCTTCTCAAACCAGGTGGTCTCATGGTATTATCACATACAGGAAGAGGTGAGGGACCAAATCTTTCAAACGAAATTGTTGTGGTGGACAATCGTGGCTATGGAAATGCTACCCTCACCTACTTCCGCCGAGTAGAATAATACTCGAAGCCGTCAATTAACCCGATATCTATCGGGTATTTTTTATATTTATATACCGACGCTTTACCTCGTAGGGCAAGGCGAGAAAACGATATATTTTCAGCGCTTCCTATACAGGGGCGCTGTTTGTTTACCTGGGTGTTTAGGTCGGAGATAAAACAACTCTCCCATTTCTAGGGAGAGCGGTTACCGTGTTACTTTGCAGCACACGTATCGTCGTTTATTGGTGCGGATGAGAGGACTTGAACCTCCACGCCCTTGCGGGCACTAGCACCTGAAGCTAGCGCGTCTACCAATTCCGCCACATCCGCGTACTTGTTGTACACCTGCTATTTTAAAGGTATTTTTGCTGATTGTAAACAGAGCTGTGTGATGTTTGACTATATCTTCGTTACATGGTATTATCATTTTGTCTGGAAAGTCCAGATTTCTACCGTTGGGAGCTGACTATGGCGAGTGCCTTCTTTTTGAACACCAGGGAGATTGTTCAAGAGGCAACACGATGCGCAGAGGCTGAGGGGCATGCCCTGAACGTTGTGTTGCTGGATGCATACAAGGAGTTTCGTGAGACCTGTTTCCATACGGAAGCCATGGCGCGAGTCTATGCTGAAGTGGTGGGTGGCACGGCAAAGGATTGGCATGTCTTCCAGAAGTTCATGGGATGCGCCGTCAGGGCGCATCCGGGCATTAACATCACGCAACTGCGTGAATCCGTGAACGTCTGACGGCGGTAGCGCTTGGGTGAGCGAAGAGTATTTTTCTTCGCTCACCCAAGCCGCACAACTTATACTACTTACGTACGCACGAAAGTGCTTTTAATTTTGTCGTCAAAAAGTTGCATAATCTGTTCTGGTGTGTAGTATAGAAAAGTAATGGGCATCGACTACTCGGATATCAGAGAAAGGGTGATCCGTTGAGTCTGTTGTGGAGAGAAGTCCTAGGATTTATGAATAAAGATACAAGAAATGTTATAGACAAGTACAAAGGTAAGCCAATTGAGGATATTGTCGCCGATCTTGATAGGCAGGAGCCTTGGTTTGAGATCGCGATAGACAATGTTGAACACGACTTCAATATGGGAACAATTGTGCGCAGCGCAAATGCGTTTGGTGTGCGCCATGTTCATGTGATTGGTCGGCGACAATGGAACAAGCGTGGTGCAATGATGACGGACAAATATCTCCATGTTCATTATCACCAAACGATTGATGAATTTCTCGATACAATAAAAACCAAAACACTTGTGGCGGTGGACAATGTCAGCGGTTCTGTGCCAGTATCTCGAGCGGTGTTGTCGAGAGACTCGGTACTGCTTTTTGGTGCAGAAGGTCCTGGTATTCGCTCGGAGCTTATCGCGCACGCAGATGAAATCGTTGCTATTGAGCAGTTTGGCAGTACACGCTCAATTAATGTTGGCGTAGCGGCGGGCGTCGCCATGTACGCATGGTTGCAGCGCAATGTACTATGAAAAAGCTTACGTAAATCCTTGACACCCCATGGGGCAGGTGATTAAATGTAAGCATGAACGTGTTCACATCTTATCCACACTCACCATATAAATCCAAGAAAATATCTGGTTTTACGATTGTCGAGCTCCTCATTGTCATCGTGGTGATTGCTATTCTTGCCGCTATTAGTATCGTGGGATACAATGGCATACAAGATAGAGCCCGAAAGGTGCAAATAAGCTCAGACCTTGGACAACTTCAGAAGGCTATTATGGCTGCTAGAGTGAACAAGGGTGATGTTGCGCTGAGATATATCACCGGGACACCTTCTACTAGCGGATTTTGTGTAGTTGCTGAGAGTAGTGTTGATTTATCGAACCAACAATTAGCATCTTCATGTTGGTCAAGATATAATTCTTCGCTTAATGCCATTAGTGATGCAAGCGGTATAGACGTGCGCTCGCTGAAGGATCCGTGGGGAAGGCCCTACTTTATAGATGAGACTGAGGGAGAATTTGGATGTTCAAGAGATGTTCTAGGAACTTTTCCGCTAAATAGAGCAAAGGATGACTGGACTAGAGAGAATACAACGCTCGTTCCGCTCGGCACTGCTGCGTGTGTATAGTGATAAAATTGTATAAAACAGCAATCTGAGCGAAATCATACTTACGCTTGCAGTTTTCACTACTTTATGAAAAAATAATAGAGATTATGGCGAAGCTTTCAAGTGAATCGTATCGTGGTGCGCGGGATTGGTATCCTGAGGATTTGCGTG
>JBATSI010000006.1:0-5792 GCA_049293215.1 Saccharimonas sp. (SeqCode)
AGAGCATCGAGAAGTGAGCTAGTAGGAAAAGCCAGCGACTGTTCTTGGAGCGAATTAATAATTGTCACACACTGCGGTGCTATAGCTTCGAGACGGGTTTGTAGCGATGACAGTTGCTCGTCGGTGATTGTCTCTTGGGGGCGCTTCTTATCGAACGCTGCTTGGATCACGAAGTCTTCTCTTGTGCTATCGCCCCGCATGAGGTGTCCGATGACGTCGTGCTGGAGCGGATTTAGTTTACTCGGTTCAAGCAAAAAATCTCCCGTCTCGAATGTCTTACCGACGGTTGCGATGGATAGGTCAATATACCTGTTGCTGACAGGGTTCTCCAGTGATGTTTTTTGTTTGTGTCTGGTCGATACTGCTTCGGCGATGACGCCTGCCTGTTGGGGATTTTTTCGATCTCGGTAAAATAACGCGAGTCCATCAAAAGCGACAATCTCATCCGAGAGCGACTCGGACGTATGTTGCAATATTTCGTTGAGATTTTCTCGAGTGTCCATGAGGCTATGTCGGTCTTGTTCATTAAAATATCTCATAATCTCTATCATAGAATATTGGCATAGATAAATCAAAATACACCAGCTTGTCTCGAGCGGTGTATTTTGATTTAAGTGCGCTTGCGTAGTTAGATTTTTTTGACTTGCAACGCGTCAAGTTCGACAGGCGTGTCGCGTCCGAACATACTGACCATAACTTTGATCTTTCCCTTGGTTGCATCAATTTCAGAAACAGCTCCTTCGAAGCCCTTGAACGGACCGTCGACGATACTGACAACCTCACCCTCGGCAAGATCGATTTGGTGCTTAGGATCTTCCACTCCCATGCGCTTCTTGATTTTTGCAATCTCTGAGGCTGATACTGGCGTAGGCTCAGTACCGCTACCAACAAACCCTGTGACACCTGGGGTGTTACGAACAATATACCACGTTTCGTCGGTGAGTTTCATCTCAACAAGCACATAACCTTGAAAAATCTTTGCCTCAATGACTTTTCGTTTGCCGTTTTTAATTTGAATTTGCTTCTCTTTTGGCACAATCACATCAAAAATTTTATCTGCCATATCAACCGTTTGAATTCTTTGGCGAATACTATCGGCAACTTTTTCTTCGTAGCCACTGTATGTGTGTATTGCGTACCATTGTCGAGTACTGTCGTAACGATTTTTTGCCATGATTAACTCCCTAAAATTATCTTAAATAAATATTTAAAGCCAGCATCAAGAATGATAACGAGAACGATGAAGAATCCCGTGAATAGCAGTAGCGCTGCCGTCATTTTCCAGGTTGCTTGTCGATTTGGCCAGCGAACGAGGCGTAGTTCTTGCCAAGAACCTTTAAAATAGCGACCTATTGTACGGAGCAGACGTCCGCGTGGCTTCTTTGGCGCGGATGACTTCAGATCTTGCTTGGACACGGTAGCTGTGCTAACGCTCTTTTTGCTATGTTGAGGTTTCTGTTTTGGCGAATCGTCCGCTGCTTTGACTCGCGTGACATGGGTTGATGCTTTCTCTGTTTTTTTGACCACGATGTTCTCCCAAATTTAAAAGCCTGTTTACACAGGCTGTCAAGTCAAGTATAGAGCCGGCTGGCGCTAATGTCAAGGACTATTAGTCGCGTCGGACGTAGAGAGTCTTTCTTGTACCGTCAGCAGTGTCCGTTGCAGTTCGCCCTGCTTGAAAAGATTGTCGAAGGAATAATCGTTGCTTTTCTGTGTCGTGTACAGGAATGGTGGAATAGAGTAGTCCATCGCGAGGAACAATAACATCAAAGGCAATATTTGTGGTAGAGTTACTGCGCGTGTCTTTTGTTATAACGTCGACTCGCCTTGCTGTTTTAAAAGCTCCTAGTGCATATCGAGCTGTGGCAACGATATTTCCTCCAAGCGTATAAAGAGCACTATCATCTTTTGTCCAGTCATCTAGAGTAGCGAGCGCCTCAAGGTCACCTCCGGCGAACAGCAAGTGCGAATCTATGCCGGTGTCGGTTGCTATAGCAAGCGCTCGTTGTTTAAAGTAACCGTTATTTTCCCGTTCAAGCATGCTGATGCAATGCGCCCCCATGGATTGTGCAAGTATCTCTTCGTGTCGATAATCTTCTCTTAGTAGTTCTTCTATTGCAGAGGTATCGCTAACCTCGGCGGGCTTACTTTCAATAGCGAGATGGGTGTATGTCATGCCTTTATTATGAAGACATATTGCGAGTCTGTCAAAGTCTAGTGTGTTGTATTATTTATCCTTTGATATTGCGGGGAGACTAAAGCTGAACGTCGAACCATGATTAAGCCGACTCTTCATTTCTATGATAGTACCTAGTTTTTTTGCAAGCTTCGTTGCAACATAAAGTCCAAGGCCTGTTCCGCCTGTTTCTCGCGTGCGATAGTCTTCGCTCCTCCAAAACTTATTATAGATGTGTGTCTGATCAGACTTGCTTATCCCTATACCGGTGTCTTTAACGGCAAACAAAATAGTGTCCTCTTTGTTTCGTACGATAATCGTTACGCCACCCTTTTTTGTATACTTGATAGCATTGGTAATAAAGTTTTGAAGCAGCTCGCGTAGGTAAAGTGAACTTGCATTTACCATTCCAAGATCTGCTGAAGCGTCAATGTCAAACGATAGCCGCTTTTTTGCTGCTTCTGGCTGGTACTCATGATAGAGATCGTCAATGAGCGTCTTGACGTCAATGGTTTCGGGCGCATCCGCAACGCCACGCTCTGCCCGACTCAAAGTACTCAGATCATTTACCATACGAGCAAGAAATACAATTTGCTCATGAGCTACGTCAATATTGCTTGTCAATGTCGCTTTTGGTATGTCGTTGCGCCCCATCATAAGCTGAACATTGCTTAGCGTGCCTTCGACAACCGTAATCGGTGTACGTAGCTCATGGCTGACAACACTGATAAACTCATCGCGCTCCTCTTCGAGCGATTTTTGCTTGGTAATATCTCGCAGAATGAGAACATAACCATCGGTCGCTTGAGGTGAACCTGCCGTGCCTCTAATAGGTGAATACGTAAGGCTTAATCTTACTGTCTCGTCAGCCATCATCATACTGAGGTCTTCGCGGATTTCAACACTTCTTGCTGCACGAAGTAATTTTGTTAGTTCGACGGGTCGATTATTCTCGTCAATGAGTTTTATAATAGAGTCGATTTGTCTGCCCTCTGGGCTCGCGTTTGTGTCTAAAAGATCAAGACTTGCGGCGTTGTACACCTGTATGTTGCCGTCGCTGTCTGTTGCAAGAACGGCAGCGGCAAGATTGTTTACGATAGTGAGCATGCGATCGTGCTGTAGCACAACTTGCTCCCGGCTACGGGTTAGCTCAAGCCGGTCGGTATTGTGTGCTCGTGCAATTGTCGTCACGATGATGCCGACAGCAATCGTAGCAATGAGCGACAACAGTGTATGAAGGGTATACTCGGATTTGTCTGAAAACATTGTCGTATCAAGCACCGCCGTACCGATAAGTGTGAGAATGCTCAAGAATAGTCCATTTTCCGAAAAGTACACATACGAAGCGAGACAAAGGATAGCCCATACACCAATGAATGGCATAACAAACCCAGAAACAAAAAGAACGTAACTCGCAGCGAGCATATGATAAAGAATAAGTCGAACGGCAGAAGATTGCTTGCTGGTAGATGGAATGAGAAATTGATACAAACTAAACGCAAGCCATGTAAATGAGATGACATAAAAGCTTGTGTCATTAAGAAAATGAGTGTTGTCAACAAGGGCTGCTTGCACGAGAATGCCGTAGAAGAAGAGAATAATAGGAAGGACGATACCGCAGAGCTGGATAGCTTTTGCCGCCTTTTGATTTATTTTTGTCCCACCTGCCTTCATTGTTCTTATTATACAAACAACTGTCCAGAAAGCACAAGCCTAAACGGTTGGAGTTTCTCGCTTTATTTGTCGACGATGAAGTCTATAATGCGGGTCGTATTGCTCCACCTCTTTCCAAAAAGCCGGCGAGTGGTCCATGTGTCGAGTATGACTCAATTCATGAATGAGTACATAATCAATGAGTTCATGAGGTAGTTTCATAAGGGCGATATTGAGGCTTATCGTACCGCTACTACTACAACTTCCCCATCTGCTTATTGCATGACTAAAGCGCACTTTGTCGTAATAAAAACCGTTCTCCTGTGCAAGACTTTTGAGACGCCGAGGTAAGTATGCCTTCGCTTCTACGCGAAGCGCCTTGATGACGCTATCTCTAATATCGCGTTGTATTGCTGGATCGGTGATAGAAGAGTTTTCGGGAAGAAGTACAAGGATTTTTTGTCCTTTTGTCTGTATGGTTGGTTGCTTGACCATGCCTGTATTGACTAATGCTATTGAGTGGCTTTTGCCAACAACGTGACCATCTGTATAGATAATGGGTGGTGTGGCATCGGAAAGGTGTTTTCGTAGATCTACACGTGACGCTTCAATACTTCTTTTTATAAGAAATAGCGGTACGAGTGTTGGAGCGCTTACCATGAGCCTTCCGTCGGTTCCTGTCTTTATTCGTACTGAGCGTGACGTGGCGTAGCGACGTACGGTGATATCACCAAATTCCTCATCGTGGATAGTAATCATGACTACTCCGTACGAGATCGTTCAGAATGAATGTGTCCTCGTGGCGTATTAGTGTGAGACTCGACAGCACGCTGATGTGTGCGTCCGAGAACACCGAGAACACCACGTGCCTGAGAAGCGTATGTATGCTTGCCACTGATAACAACTTGCAGCTCGCTTGGATGAGGCTCGCTGAAGTGCTTTACTTGATAGTCAAATACCTCGCGTGATATATGCTTATTCTTCATACTTCGTTGTCGAGCGGTTGCAAGATCTGTTTGAACCCAAACAATTAGGGGTTGTCGTCCGTGTTGACGCGCCCATCGAGAAAATTCAGTACGGCGTACTCTACTGCCAGTATCACCCTCGTAAATAAAGGAAGTTCCAGTTTTTGCTAGCTCGTTAAGGAGATGAAGTGTCAATGCTTGCGTTGCTTGCTCGTCCTTGCAATAGCGAGAAATCTCAGTCGCATCAATATGTGGCGCACCAAATGTTTCAGAAAATTGTGAAGCAAAAAAAGATCGACCGCTACCAGGTAGGCCCACCATCATGATTGCATATGGTTGAGAAGAGGTTGATTGCATAGCAATATTATATCAGAATATCACACATGTTGCGATATCTTTCTACAATGCATCAGAAGGTCTGGTGAATTTTTGCGTAGTGTGGTTAAATAGTCACAAAGATAAGCATAAACAGGAATAAATAGTTCTGTGACACGACCGACTCCACGCGCAAAAGGATTTACGATTGTTGAGCTAGCTATTGTAGTCGCGATTATTGCGATTCTTGTGACAATCACTATTGTTGCTTATAGTGAAATAAAACGTCGCGCTCAGGTGTCGGCACTTGCGACTGGTCTCAGTCAAGTTGATAAAAGCTTTCGTATGTGGGCGCTCAAAGAAGCACTTGTCACGTGGCCTACTGATAAAGTGTTTGACACGGGCGGTGGTATTCCTCTTTCGGAGTTTATTCAAAACACTCCTACGATTCAGCCGTATTTATCTGAAGTGCCCAAGGTGAACGGTATTCATACAGAAGAGTGGTTTTATGACAACGACAATGATAGTCGAGCAAACTGCACTAACACGTATAATGGTACAAATATTGTTATCAGGTATGTCAAAGATGCTCGAGTCGGGCAACTTCTTGACGAACAGATGGACGATGGGAATCTCACCTGCGGGAGAGTACGCTATGCTGACGAGCGTATCTTTTATAGTCT
>JBATSI010000007.1:0-10639 GCA_049293215.1 Saccharimonas sp. (SeqCode)
CCTCTTCCATGGCAAGGAAGCGCTCTAACAACTGAGCTAAACCCGCATGTGTTGTTTCGTGTATGTATTATATGAAATCGTTGGAGAAAATGCAAATATGTGAATTTTCCTTGACATCCCGGGGGGGGGTGATTAAATGTAAGCATGAGCAATACTTATCATTATCATCATCCTATACATTCCAAACAAACATATTATTCAAACAACCATGGCTTTACTATCGTCGAACTCCTCATTGTCATTGTCGTCATTGCTATTCTCGCAGCAATCAGTATCGTAGCATATAACGGCATCCAAGATAGAGCAAAAAACATCCGTGTCCAAAGCGACATCAAACAAGTCGCAACCCTCATAGAAATGTACTATACCCAAGAAGGAACCTACCCATCAACAGGAAGCCTCAGTAACGTTTACTCAGATGCAAACTGTACCTTTGCTGCAGATTCTGATGGCGCTAAAACAAAGCAATGGGTACCTGGCATTACCGAGACACTCCCGCAGAACCCAGGACTTGTAGGAACTGGAGTGAGTGCCTTGGGTGGCTGCTATCTGTACTCAAGTAACGGCACTGAATATATTCTGAGCGCCTGGAACGCCAAACGTGGTGGCTCTAGCACTGATGCGATGTATCGGAGGATTGGCTTTCGGGAGCCTTGGTTCTATAGTGACAACCGTAATACGTGTAACTCCAACTGGATTGGCACGGGTAATGGGACGGGTAGCCCATATGTCTTAGCAAAAGATTATTACAAAAATTCTTACACCATTTCGAATATTACAAATTGTAACGAGACACCCCCTAGTGGGGCGTAGCCTAGCGCTATAAATTGACTTTTTATATCGTTTATGCTAATATAGTATTATGAAACAACAAAAACAAACAATCGAACAACTCCATCAGGATGATGTCGATATGCTCCGTGTAGTTCTCGAGAGCGTTCGAGGCATTACACCAGTGTCGGTGTATGATCAAGCAACTTGGCTTGGCGACGATGCCTCAGAAGCACAATAGATAGTGTATAATAGACAACACACACGCTATATATAGCGAAAGTGGCTGCTTGCGTGCTATAATAAAGACCCATGGAGGGAGAGCCTATCATGGGTAAAAACACAAAGTTTATTTTTGTCACCGGAGGGGTATTGTCTGGCGTCGGCAAGGGGATAACGGCCGCCAGTATCGGTGTCGTACTACAATCAAAAGGACTGAAGGTTTCGGTCCAAAAATGTGATCCGTATCTTAATGTAGATGCGGGTCTTTTGAATCCAAAGGAGCATGGTGAATGTTTTGTAACAAAAGACGGTGCAGAGACAGACCTTGACCTTGGGCATTATGAACGATTTTTGGATTTAGAATTGACGCAACAAAATGCAACACTTGCGGGGAGGCTGTTGCAACAGCTCATTGCAGATGAACGTGCAGGGAAATTTGGCGGGCAAACTGTTCAACTTGTACCACATCTCACGCGTGCAATTCAGGCGGCGATTACAAAAGCGGGAGAAGGAAGTGATGTCCATATTGTAGAAATCGGGGGAACGGTCGGAGACTACGAGGGGCTCAGCTTTGTCGAGGCGATTCGTGAGTTTTCTGGGCGCGTTGGTCGAGGCAATTGTTTGTTTGTTCATGTGGTATACGTACCGTTTCTAGGGACGAGCCATGAGTTCAAATCGAAGCCTGCGCAAAATGCTTTGAGTGAGCTACGTGGTTTTGGTATAACGCCAGATGTTGTTGCAGTACGGACCGATAGTGCAAAACCAGCTCCAGAAGCGATTGCTCAGAAAATAAGCATGTTTAGCGGAGTGCCTCGCGAAAATGTGATGATGATGCCGAATGTTGATACCGTTTACCGCGTACCATTAACGGTGGCTCGCGATCTCAACGATACGCTTACGCGATTTACGGGGGTTAAGAAAGCACCTGATTTGTCAATATGGCAGGATTTAGTGGCAAAACATGATCATCGTAGCAACGAGACGGTGACAATTGGTTTGGTGGCAAAATATATGGACAATACCGATACGTATATATCGGTGATTGAAGCAATAAAAGCGGCTGCATGGGCAGAAGACAAAGAGGCGGCCATTCGATGGATTGATGCCGAGAAAGCGACCGATGCAGACTTTGCTGCGGTCGACGGGTTGGTCGTGCCGGGCGGCTTTGGCTCACGTGGCGTTGAGGGAAAAATCGCTGCAGCTACATATGCGTTAACACACGAAAAACCGTACCTTGGCCTATGCTTGGGGCTGCAGGCCGCCGTTATTGCAGCAGCTCGTCGTGGTGGCTTGTCACAGGCGAACAGCGCTGAATTCGACAAAGATGGCAAGCAGAATGTCGTATACATCATGAGTGGACAAGAAGGCAAGCAATCAACGGGCGGAACATTGCGTCTGGGTGATTATACCGCGGTTCTCGTGCCAAAAAGTCGAGTGGCGGCGATCTATGGTAAAACGATGGTTGTTGAGCGCCATCGTCATCGTTATGAAGTGAATCAGCAGTATCTTGACGAAATAAAGAAGGGTGGACTTGTCGTGAGCGGGACGTCACGCGATGGAACGCTTGTTGAATTTGTTGAGGCAAAAGATCACCCGTACTTTGTTGCAACGCAGGCTCATCCAGAGTTTCGCTCACGACCATTTCGAGCTCATCCGCTATTTGTTGGGCTTATCAAAGCGAGCGAGCGTCCATAGACCTTGGCGATGTGCTATGATTATAGGGTATGGAAGATATTGCAAAACGTATTCAACGTGTCGTTTATGACCTGTATGCTATTTCGATAAAAGATATGTCGTTGAGTCGGCCGGACTCACGGTTTGGCGACATCGCCTGTAGCGATGCGCTGCAACTCGCTCGCGAAGTTCACAAAAATCCTCGAGATATTGCAGAAGAAATAGCGCAAAAGTTACGTGAATATGATGACTTTACAGAAGTGTCTGTGGCTGGTCCTGGATTTATCAATATACGACTAGCTGATCAAGCTATTCGCCGAATGGTTATATCGACGCCACGTTCAGCACGAACTGGTGAGCCGGTTGTGATAGAGACAAATAACCCCAACCCATTCAAGGCGATGCATATTGGGCATGCCTTTAACTCTATTATTGCAGATACAATAGCAAACCTTCTAGAAAACGATGGCGCATTGGTCCACCGCGTAAGTTATCACGGTGACGTCGGAACACACGTCGGCAAAAGCATGTATAGCTTGTTGCGCTATTGCGGTGGAGCTCCCGAAAAGCTTGACGAAATACCTGCGCAAGAGCGCAATAGTTTTATGAGTCGGATGTATGCCGAAGGATCGCGAGCCTACAACGAAGATGCTGCAGCGAAAGAAGAGATAGCAAGACTTTCGCAACAGTCGTTTACGCTCGACGACCCCATTTTTGCGAAAATATACACAACGTGCAAGCAGTGGAGTTTTGATGAAATTGATAAAGTAATGCGCCGCATCGGCAACCAGCCAATTGAGCGCCGGTATCTTGAAAGTGAAGCTGATGCAAAGGGTGTACCAATCGTCTGTTCGCACGTTCCTGATGTGTTTATGAAGAGCGATGGCGCCCTTGTGTTTCCTGGTAGTCGCTACGGTAGCTTTGATAATGTATTTGTAAACTCACGAGGCCAAGGACTGTATGGTGCGCGTGACTTAGGCCTGATGCTGCTCAAAAATGAAGATTTTCACCCAAAGAAAAGCTACATTGTAACAGCGGAGGAGCAGCGAGATTATTTCAAGGGTGTGATAAAGGCGGCTGAATTGTGTATGCCAGAACTCGCGGGTGTGACGGTGAACATTCCGACGGGGACAGTGAAACTCACAACTGGCAAAATGAGCTCACGTAATGGTGAAGTTGTCGAAATAGCATGGCTTTTTGACCAAATGGCAGATGCTATTCGCACGCGCGGGGCGGAGCCTACGGAAATGATCATTGCAGGAGCGATGCGCTACCAATTTTTGAGGGTTAAAATTGGTAGCGACGTTGTGTTTGATGTGCATGATTCGGTAAGTATTACGGGGAATTCTGGACCATATCTTCAATATGCACATGCCCGAGCACGCTCTATTTTACGAAAAGCGACAACAACCGCGCGAGATGATCAGGCTGCGCTTGATGAGAGTGAGCGCCACCTTGCACTCAAGATGACAGAATATAGTGATTGCATAGCAGAAGCATCGAGGCTTTTGCAGCCGCATATTGTGTGTACGTATCTATATGAGCTTGCGCAAGCATTTAATCGTTTTTATGAAAAATCAAGAATTATCGGGGATGATCGACAGGATATTCGACTTGTTCTGGTAGAGCAATATGCAAATATCCTTCAACAAGGTCTTCAGGCTCTTGGTATTGAAGCACCCGAGCAATTGTAATTTATACATAATAATTATATAATATATATAATTATGGATGAGAAACGATTTATTTCGCGTGATTTGCGTACATCGTCAAACGGCGAGGTGCTGCGAGAATCGTCTGCACTGAATGCTGTACGTGATCGATTTGTTTGCTCTCGGCAACGATATGATGATCGTGTTGAGGCGGCAATATGCGTGGGTGATTTGGTGCGACAGGAACTTACCTTTAGATCGTCTTCTGCGACAACTCCATATCTTACTCCTGAGGCAATTGCAGAGACGAAGACAGCAAATTGTTATGGACATACTATTGTTGCTTCGGAGTGTCTAGAGCATGTGGGGATTGAGCATATGATATCGTACGCTAATCAGCATGCATTTATTACGTTGTTTGATCGCGAGAGTCGAAATGCGTTTATGATTGATGTTGCCGTTAAAGATTTTTATATTGATATATCTGATGTTATTGGTGGCGAAGATCCACTGGACCAAATTCAAGAGGGAAAGCTTCGTGCAGAGAATACGTTTTATTCGTTGGAGTTTTTAAAGAAGTTAGGCGCTAAGCATTCGATGATTGAGGAAGTTCGTGAGCGCGAATGGCTGAGTTTTGTTCATCCAGATAAAAAAAGTGACTGGAACGACGAGTCACGACTCAAACTTCAGCTCCTATCATATCCTTCAATCCCAGGAAGGGAGATGCTCACACGGTATTACAATGGATTGCTCGCAACAAGCAAAGGTGACTATATGACAGCGTATGATGATCTTCAGGACCTTCAGGGTGTATATCCAGATATCGATGAACGGAACCGTTTCAAGCAAATTCACGGAACGGTTCAGGGGCTTATGGCAGCCAAGCAATATGAAGAGGCGCAAGAAATTGCAGATATGGCAAGCGGAAGTATCGAGTCGCGATACGCTACTGACAATACGCTCTATCGGCTAAAGATAAAACGCGCAATTGCGATGCAAACACTTTCTCTCGTGAAGCTGGATGAGGCGATAGGTGAATATCGAACGATGAGTGGACGTCGTGTTCATGATCGCCTCAAAAAGGCGCAGCAAGAGAGGGTGCGGCTTGTGAAAAATCAGCTCGAGGAGCAACAAGATAGTATAATAGAGCAAGAGAAGGAGTAATATATGACAGAGACACGATCGACAAAGGCAAAGAAAAAAGCGGCGGCGCTTCGCGAAAGAGTATCAGACAGTCCATTAAAGGGTTTTACTGATTTTATTCGAGAACAGGGTGTGATTGGTCTTGCTATTGGTCTTGCTATTGGAACGGCTGCTGGAGATACCGTCAAGAAGCTTGTCGAAGGATTTATTACACCAATCGTTCAATTTGTTGTAGGTTCCCAGAAGGGCCTTGAATCGGCTGAATGGAATATGCAGCTTCTCGGGCGGTCGGCAGATTTTAAATGGGGTGCATTTGTGAGTTCGCTTATTACACTGCTTGCAACTGCCTTTGTGATTTATCTGATTATTCACTGGCTGCGTCTTGATAAACTTGATAAGAAGAAACAATAAGATGAAGGCGAGCTTTAAACCAAAAAAAATTCTTTGGGTAGATCTGGAGATGACTGGACTAGATCCCATTCACGATGAAATATTGGAAGTTGCAGCAATTGTGACTGACTGGAAGTTCAACGAAATTGCTACATATGAAGGCGTGGTCCGACATGATGCAAAAAAACTCAAAGAACTTCTCGATAAAAATGCTTCTTTTTGGGATGAGCATCCAGACGCGCGACGAGGACTTGAGCAGCAGAATGCTCACGGTAAGTCATTGCAAGAAGTAGAGCAGGAACTCCTTGCTTTTTGTGATGAGTTTTGTAAAGATGAGTCAAAAATTCTCCTTGGGGGAAATTCAATTCATCAAGATCGTCGTTTTATCGACCAGTGGTGGCCAACGCTTTCAAAGCGATTGCATTATAGAATGCTTGATGTGAGCGCTTGGAAAGTTGTGTTTGAAGGAAGATACAAGAAAAAGTTTGCCAAGCCAGAAGACCATCGTGCGCTTGAAGATATTCGAGGAAGTATTATGGAGCTTGAATACTATCTTAAGAAAGTAAAGAATATATGACCCATAAAGAAATAGAAGCATATATACTGAGCTTTCCACAGGCGAAGCTGGACTATCCTTTTGATGAAAAGACAGCTGTATATAAAGTTAATGATAAAATGTTCGCGCTGATAGCAGAAGAAAGTAAACCGCTTCGCATTAGCGTAAAATGTGACCCACTCCTCTCGAAAAATTTACAAGAGAAGTACGAGTCTGTCATGCCGGGATATCATCTCAACAAAAAACACTGGATCACAATTGTCTGTACGGGTCAGCTGGGCGATGATGAAATAAAAGACCTCATCCGCTTAAGCTACCGCTTAGTAACTGAATAATTATTTGCTTGAAGAGAATTCAGAGAATGAGGTGATTGCCGCATCAAGTGTTTTGCTATTTGTTTCGTAAAATTCGCGCAGAGATTTTTTGTTGGCAACGTTTTTGAGCTTTAGCATTTGGGATTTAAGGATAGTTAGCTGATAGGACATTTCGCGCGAATAGACGCGATCGAGCGTGCCGGTGAGATAGGCGTCCTCAAGCTTAGTCGAGAGGGCGTCGCTATAGGCAGTCTCTGCCTTTTTGGCTGTATCGGTAAGCTCAATTTTCTTTATCCCTGAGCTTTTCATCGTTTCCTCTAATTCTGTTGCCATACTGCTGAGCGATGTTGATAGTGTTGCGTTCATGCTTGATAAGTCATTTTCAATAAGATGGCTCTGCTGTGCCTTGCTAAGCGCTTGGATTGTGTTGATTCGTGCAAGCGTTGTCCGTGCTTGAGTCGAGAAATCTGGTTTACTACCGGTAATCATCAGAAGAGCAACAACAGCAAGCGTGAGCACGCCCAAGATAAGTCCAATAATGGCAAATTTGTTTACTGGCTTGGCTTGTGTTGGAGGAGCGATTTGATTAAGATAGTCGACTGCGTAATGCTCGTTGTTTGTACTATCGGCTGTCGGGTATGGGGCTGGCGCTGCTGGTACTGGCTGTGGATATGGCTGGATCGGCTGCTGAGGTGGGTAAGGGTAGCTTTGGTATTGATCTTGAGCAGGAGGATTACTCCCTTGAACAGAGGGTTGTGGCTGCCCATTTCCATAATATGGGGGCTGAGCCTGTGGTGGCTGCTGTGGGTAGGGATTCTGTGGTTGTTGCGGATTCATACTCTCTTTATTAAAGCACAACCTTTAACAGAGGTAAAGAGTGATATACTTAGAATATGGATGCCAAAGAGGAAATTCGGTCTCGGCTCAATATAGAGGATATCGTGGGAGAATATGTCCAGCTTAAGCGTGCTGGAAGAAATTTCAAAGGCCTAAGTCCATTTACTAGCGAAAAAACACCAAGCTTTTACGTAAGCCCCGACAAGAATATTTGGCATGATTTTAGTAGCAATAAAGGTGGAGACATATTTAGCTTTGTTATGGAAGTGGAGGGGATGGATTTTCGTGAAAGCCTGGCGTATCTTGCGCGTAAGGCAGGCGTTGATTTGTCTATGTATGAAAACAAAGGAGCGCAAGCACGCGCTCGTCAGAAGAAACAGCTATTAGAGATTAATCGTCTTGCTGCGAACTACTTCCAGCATAGCCTGCTTCGCAATCCCCACGCTTTGGAATATGTGTTCAAGAAGCGAAAATTGAATAAAGAAATTGTTCAGCAGTTTCAAATAGGGTATGCGCCAAATAGCGGTAAAGCACTTGTTGGCTATCTGAAGAAGAAAGGATTTAACGACAAGGAGCTGCGTGATGGCGGCGTCTTGACGCGGTACGGTGGGGATCTTTTTCGAGGGAGAATGACGGTGCCGCTTATGGACGCAAGCGGACAGGTCATTGGCTTTACAGGAAGGATTATTGACGATATCCCTCATGCGCCAAAATATCTTAATACACCACAAACACTCCTTTACGATAAGGGACGACATGTGTTTGGGTTGAGCCAGGCAAAGCAGGCAATACGACAGCAAGATCGCGTTGTTATCGTTGAAGGAAATCTCGATGTGATAAGTAGTCATCAGGCGGGGGTTTGTTACGTAGTGGCAACGGCCGGTACTGCAATGACAGAGTATCATCTACGCGCATTAAAACGATTGACGGGTGATGTGAGGCTTGCATTTGATGGTGATAAGGCAGGTATCGCGGCGACTGAGCGTGCGATTGGACTTGCGTCACACGTGGGAGTGGAGCTGTCTGTTATCTCTATCCCTAAAGGAGCAAAAGACCCAGACGAACTTATCCAACAAGGAGTAGAGAAGTGGACTCATGCGATCGAGACGAGCCAACCTGCGGTTGATTGGTTGCTTTCGCAGTATAGCCAGCGACTCGATTTGAATACGGCGGCTGGCAAGCGACAGCTCACGACGGTGGGATTGGCTGTGGTAAGCCAACTCAAAGATCCTGTCGAAAGAGAGCATTACGAACGCAAAATTGCCGACATGGTCCATTCGAGCCTTTCGTCGATATTAGAGAAGGCCGAACAGAAGCCCTTGCAAAAATCAACGCTCAAGATGGTAAAAAATAAGACGACGGTCGCGCAGGATCCATATGTATATCAAGATGATGCGCTTGCCGCTGCGTCACTTGATGCTGCGGGACAGGAGCTGTTTGCCCATATAGACATAACGCTGTTTGAGGGAGATTCTCGTCAAGCACTAGCTCGCTATTATGCGAAAAACCATAACGCTCCGTTAAAAGATGTACCAGAAAAGTTGCAGAAATTTGACGAATATGTAACAATGGTATTGTTACGTGCCGAAGCGCGATATTCGGATTGGGACGATAATGATCGTTACTTTGAAACCGCTCGCCTTCTGAGGCAAATCGAAAATGAACATAAAAAACAAATGAAACAAGAGCTATTGATCCAACTTCGCGAAGCAGAAGGACAGGATGACGATAACCGTGCAGATAGCTTACGAAATGATTTAAATAAGTTAATAAAGGAGATCGCGCGTGGCAAAAAATGACACGACTAGTGATAATTTTGAAGAAAAACACATCTTAGCCGATACAAGAGATTTTGAAGAACCAAACCCAGATGAGCTTGAAGAGGAAGACACTTCAGCAGAGGTACTAAATAATGGTCAGTATTTTGATGATATTAGCGACGACTCAGTACGTCTTCATTTGCGTGAAATTGGTAAAATCCCGCTCTTAACTGGTGAAGAAGAGATAGAACTCGCGCTAAAGATTCGCGAAGGCGACAAGAAGGCAAAGGACAAGATGGCTGAAGCAAACATGCGTCTGGTTGTAAGTATCGCAAAGCGTTACTCGGGACGAGGGCTTGATTTTCTTGATTTAATTCAAGAGGGCCACACAGGACTCCTCCGCGCTGTTGAAAAGTTTGACCCAGATAAGGGGTTCAAGTTTAGTACATATGCAACGTGGTGGATACGTCAAGCGATCACGCGGGCGATCGCTGATCAAGCTCGAACGATTCGTATTCCAGTACATATGGTAGAAACTATTAACAAATTGCTTCGGACTCAGCGACGGATGACGCAAGAACTTAATCGAGAGCCGACAATAGAAGAGCTTGCCAAAGAGCTTGAAATGGAGCCAGAAAAGGTTGAATATGTCATGAAGATCAAGCAAGACATATCGAGTCTTGATGCTGGTGTTGGTCGTGATGGTGACGACTCAGAAGAATCAGTTTTGGGCGATTTTATTGAGGATGAGGATACAAAGAGTCCAGAAGAATCAGCATCGGATCAACTCCTCAAAGAGCAGGTGCAGGATATTCTGTCTACATTGAGCGATCGTGAACAAAAAATCATAAAGCTGCGTTTTGGTCTTGAAAACGGAAAAAGCCACACACTTGAAGAAGTGGGGCAGGAGTTTGCTGTGACTCGAGAGCGTATTCGTCAAATTGAAGCAAAGGCTCTTGCAAAGTTACGAAAACACAAAGATGCAAAAAAACTTTACGAATATTTACAGCAATAAGTGATATAATAGCTGTAAGTGGCACAGGGGGTAGTGAATAAGCTCATAAAACAAACTGTGCCACTTGCCTTGATTGTCATTATTTGCTAGTATAATACATGTATCGCGGGGTGGAGCAGTCCGGTCAGCTCGGTTGGCTCATAACCAACAGGTCGCAGGTTCAAATCCTGCCCCCGCAACCAAGAAAGATTTCGAAGGTTCTTCGGAGTCTTTTTTAGTTGCTACCAATCTGTAGAATGGACTAATTTGGCTGGTTCCAAACCTATGGTTCTCGTAGTCATACACCAGCCCCTGTGGGAATAACA
>JBATSI010000008.1:0-24985 GCA_049293215.1 Saccharimonas sp. (SeqCode)
CATACAAAACACCCTGCAACCCAGAACCAATCTGAGTTGCCAATCGAATACGCTGCGCTTCTCCACCACTCAGCGTATTTGCCGCACGAGCGAGCTCAAGATAATTCAGTCCAACATTACTCATAAAACCAAGACGAGCCATTATTTCTTTCATGATTTGTCGTGCAATAAATAGCTCATCGTCGGTCAGCTTGAGGTTGTTGAACAAATCAATCGCGTCATCAACGCCCAATCGACATACATCCATAATACTCAGGTCGTGAATCGTCACCGCAAGAACAACTGGTTTTAGACGAGCGCCCTTACACGCGGTGCATTGTCGCTCACGCATAAATCGCTCGATATCTTTTCGCATGAAGTCGCTGTCCGTCTCTCTCCACCGTCGTTCTAGATTTGGGATAACCCCTTCATACGTGGTGTCATAGTAGCGGTTTCCATTGAGCGGCACTCGATACTTTTCTTCGCCAGTTCCATACAAAACTTTCTCAAGATCTTCAGGGCGCAGGTCTTTCACTGGTACCTGTAGGCTAAATCCATGAGCTTGCGCTACCTGTTCGAGACGCTTCATATACCACGCATCCGAATTTACTCGGTTGTAGGGACGAATCGCACCTTCTGATATCGTGAGGTTGGGATTGAACACAAGTTCTGGATCAATTTCTAGCCGACTTCCAAGCCCTGTACACACTGGACATGCGCCCTGTGGTGCATTAAAGCTAAAAAGTCGCGGCTCAAGCTCGGGAATATCAACGTCTGGATGATCAATACATGCATAGCGCTGGCTATATGTGAAGATATCACCACTATCCGCATCCAAAAGCTGCACCACACCATCTGCCATACCAAGTGCTTGTTCAACCGACTGAGCAACACGAGTGATAACGTCTGGATGAACAACAAGACGATCAACAACAATCTCAATATCATGCTTAAAACTCTTCTGCAGTTCTGGAAACTCATCAAGTGCATACACAACACCGTCCACTCTTGCACGAGCAAAACCGCTACGCATATACTGTTCTGGAATATGTTGGAATTCACCCTTCTTCTGGCTAACAATTGGGGCAAGAACCATCATCTTACTCCCCTCGGGAAGCTTCATCACTTCGTCGATAATCGCCTGCGCCGTACGACGATACACTGGCTTGCCACATACAGGGCAATGCGGGACGCCGATACGCGCGTACAAAAGACGAAGATAATCATATATTTCTGTTACTGTCGCAACCGTCGATCGTGGATTACGACTTGTCGACTTCTGATCGATACTGATCGCTGGACTTAGCCCTTCAATTTTGTCGACGTCAGGCTTATCCATGATACCAAGGAACTGTCGAGCATAACTACTTAAACTTTCGACATATCGTCGCTGACCTTCAGCATAAATCGTGTCAAAAACAAGACTCGATTTTCCACTACCCGACAAACCAGTCACGACAACAAACTTGTCTCGAGGAATATCAAGACTAATATTCTTGAGGTTGTTTTGACGTGCACCAGTAATTCGTATCATCTCTGACATAGCAACTTATTGTAGCACTTTTTAAGGTAAAAAACCAGTCCCTAGGAGGCTGCTATGCTTCTGGGCCATTAATACTGACTGCGCACACAGTAGCGCCATTTGCGTTACCTACGGTATAGCCAGTTATTGAACTCTTCCCAACAAGACCACCACTATCGACAACGTTTGACAATTGACAATTTTGATTCACGCCATTTAATGCATACATTACGAGAACTGGCCTCTTCAGGCCATTGAACGTCCTACTGACAGAATATATATACATAATCCCTGCATACTCGGTTGTCGACGTCGCAGGATCGTATTCTTTACACGTTGTTGTATGCCGTTATAGTTCACAATAGAGATTGCTGCGAGGATTGCGATGACGACAATCACAATAAGGAGCTCAACAATCGTAAAGCCACGTTTGTTTGTATGATGTGTTTGTGTGATAGGTGAAGGATGATGATAGTTATAAGTATTACTCATGCTTACATTTAATCACCCCCGGATGTCAAGGGAATTGGGAGAGAAAGTATATTGCTTATCGTTGCATATTATTGACCATATTGCTATATTGTTATTAAATTATTTATTATTAATGCGTGGAGATACAGTGTGAAACGAGGAAAAACAACGATCGGCCTTATGATTTTAGTTATTGTACTAGTAAGTGTCTGGATATTTCGCAAGGTTTTTACCACGCATATTCTCGGTTTCCTTCTTACAGGCGCGCTACCTGGCATGTCTATTAGCCTTCCCTACTGGGCTATGCTGCTCGGCTATTCGCTGACAATATTCAGTATCATCGTCCTCATAAGCTATAGACGAATTGCAGAGTTTTACAGCACTCACATCATAGTAGAGCGCAAACGTCGTCTCCCTCGCCGTCGCTATAGCCAGATCTAATCAGACTCTGGGATAATCGCTTCCATCCACAGCTGAAGTTCTTGCAAGACAAACTGCTGATCGTCGTCAGCTGTTGCCGCATGACGCTGTAATGATGCTAAAAACTTTGGCAGTTGCGCCTGCAATCGTTCTGTTCGCCATTCTTCCCATAGCTTCATCTCATCTTCGCTGAGTACCTTTGGAAAACTACGCGCTTTGTAGTGAAGAAGGAGTGGATCAAGTCGTTCGTCGCTGAATTCAGGATGAAAATCGACAAGCTCGCGCTCACTGGCGTTGCGAACAGCCTCAACACGAAGCGCATCTCTATCATTGAGGAAGCCGTCATAGAGCTGCTCTTCTGGACTACTCGATTTTTTGTACTCTGGTTTGCTCTCGAAAATTGAACGCAGATTCTCGGCAAAATGCGGATTGTCGAGAATTATTTTTTGATGCTTTGCTATAGTTGCTTCGTCTATCGATATTTTCTTCCAACCGTCACCTTGAGCAAGTACGCCAAGCGGTGCTATCGCAGGGCATCGATTTGGCTGCAATTCTTTCACAGGAAGTTTCACAAAACCTTCCGCTTTGCGCTCCTCCCATGTCGCATATATCTTTCGCGATAGCTCACGCTCATCAAGATCAACAAACGGCGTAGGATCGTATCGTAAATCGTATACGACAATACCTCCGTTTTTTCCACTTGTCAGTGGAAATGCAACCGTTGTTTTCGCAAACTCTTTATCAAAACGACCGCTTGTATAGACAAAGGGCTTTTTGTCGTCAAGATTAACAAGCTTCATAACTGCTTTTTTCTGTCTCATAGCAAAAAGGTAATCAAACAACTGCGGCTGCTTCTTTTTGATAAGTTTCGTGACTTCAATAAGCGCAACAACATCCGCCAATGCGTCATGCGCATGTTCGTGCTCGATCTTGTTTTCCTTCGTTATAAGCTCCAGGCGATTTGTCTGCTCTCCATGAGCGTCAAGTGGCCACTGGATACCTTCGGGACGCAGCGCTCGCGTCATACGCACAACATCAAGCATATCCCAACGCGATCGTCCATCACGCCATGTCCATGCATACGGATCATAGAAGTTCCGCCAAAATAAATGACGCACAAACTCGTCATCAAAACGTACACTATTAAATCCAATAGCAACCGTTTCAGGTATGAATATCTCACTATCAAGGATTTTTGCAAACTCCGCTTCCGTATAACCCTCTTCAACTGTTTTTTGCGGCGTAATACCCGTCACCATGAGTGCGTCTGGGCTTGGTAGCGTGTCATCGTTGAGCGTTACCAGGATATTATATGGGTCACCAATCGGATTGAGATTCATATCGGTACGTTGACCAGCGAACTGCATGATTCGATCACTTCGTGCACTTAATCCACTCGTTTCAAGATCATAAAAGAAAAAGTTTTGTGCCATATATCTAGTGTATCAAAAAACGCGCCCTTTGGCGCGCTCTTTGCCTATTTGTACACCAAACTAATCTCGCTGTTCAACCAGCGTGAACGGCGTTGTATCGCCAATTTGAACCGTGCTCTCGCCGTTACCACCTTGTCGGATAATTTCGTGCGTTATACCAAAACGACGCATGATATCACGTAAGCGATTAATGCTTTCAAATTGGTCAAAATTGGTCCGACGCGCAAAACGCTCAATCTTCTCACCGCGTACTCTATAGAGGTGCTCATCGGGAGTATACTCAACCTCCCACCTATCGGACAATTGCTCACCAGATAGGGTAATAACAGGGGCGCTTGATTCCATCTCATCTTCCTCGTCAACTCGTAAGGAGCGTTCCTTTTCTACGGTTTTATGCAGGCTACGCAATACTTCTTTCAGACCTTGATGAGCAGTCGCAGAAATAGCATAGATTTCCGTTCCTTCGGCGACAACGCGACGCAATTCATCAATCTGCATCGCTACGATGTCTTCATCGAGTCCCTCAACCTTAGTGAGCGCAACAACTTCAGGTCGTTCGGCAAGGGAAATATTATAATTCTCTAACTCGTGGCGAATCGTTTGGTAGCTCTTTGCCACATCCTCGCTATATACATCAACTAAGTGTAGTAGTACCGCTGTTCGCTCAACGTGACGCAAAAATGCATCACCAAGGCCTTTGCCCTCACTCGCTCCCTCGATCAAACCAGGAATATCAGCAATCAATAAGCTATCATCATCTATCGTCGCAACACCAAGATTTGGCGTTAACGTCGTAAATTGATAATCTGCAATCTCTGGACGCGCATTGCTGACGACAGAGAGAAACGTCGATTTACCAGCGTTCGGAAAACCAATTAACCCCACATCAGCGAGTAGCTTGAGCTCAAGATCAGCCTCAAAGCTTTCGCCTGGCTCGCCAACCTCTGCCATGCGAGGTGTTTGACGCACCGAACTTTTGAAGTGAGCATTGCCAAAACCGCCACCACCACCTTTTGCGACAACGACCTCTTGCCCTGGAGTTGACAAATCGGCGATAATATCGCCACCACGCTTCACAAGTGTACCAACTGGTACTTTGATATAAAGATCTTCTCCAGAACGACCTGCCATTTTTTTCTTGCCACCACTGGCGCCATCTGCAGCTTTGAGTTCTGGCTTATAACGAAAGTTAACGAGTGTGTTAAGTTGCTCTGAGGCAACAAATACCACATCGCCGCCACGACCGCCGTCACCACCATCGGGACCGCCCTTATCGACATAAATTTCATGACGAAAACTTACCGCCCCATCGCCACCACGACCCGCTTGGATAATTACTTTTGCCGTATCTACAAACATAGTGTTCCTAGTATATCAAATACGCCCCTATTGTTACAGGGGCGTATTTGATATACTTGTCTTCTTTTTTAGTGAATATATTGATAACGACCACTCACTGCTTCAGCCCATGAGAGTTGTCCGCTACCGACGCGGTTGAATCCACCGCCCCAACGATATCCGTTCATTTCACTGATTGTGATTGAAACGCCTGGGTTAACACTCTCGACAATAGCAACGTGACCATAGCCACCACCATTTGCCATCACTGCACCAGCCGCTGGCGTACCGTTAACGAGATAGCCAGCTCCTCTTGCCGATGTCGCCCATGAGCTTGCATTGCCCCACATTCCACCTATAGGTCGTCCAAGCTGCAGTCGTCGTTCATATGCATAGAAGGTACAGTTACCCCATGCGTATCCGTTACCGACCGACGAACCACCCCTCCAGCCAGAGGAAGTACCACTTCCGTAGTTGCCATAGGTTACAGAACTATAACTATAATTATTTGTTACTGTTTGCGTTTGTGGTGCAACATACCCCGGCTGCTCTTCCGTTGGAAGTGCACCATCTGGCACAATTAATTGCCGACCTTTGGCTAGTGAAGAGGTAAGTTCAAGGTCGTTGAATAACGTCAGCTGCTCTTTGTCTGCCTTGTATTTAGCTGCAATACTCTCTATCGTATCGCCATCTTTGACGGTATAGAGGATACCATTTGTTGGCAGAATCGTAAGCTCCTTTCCTGGCTCTAGCGCGTCGCTCGTCAAAGAGTTTACCCATTTCACTGTTTGTGTACTAATACCAAACTTCTTTGCTACTAGCTCTACTGTGTCACCTGACACTGTCGTGTATTTTTTAATGGCACGACTATCTGCCGTTGGTTGTACAATTTGTGGTTTACTGATCACATCGACATCAGTCTGCGTCAATGAACTTTCGATCGAAAGTGATTGAGACAAGTTTGCTACGTTATTTGCTACTGGCAAATTGGCGCTCTCCGCAATTGTTGCACCGACATTCGTAGCAACAAGCTTATCGACGCCTGATGAGTTGGTATCTTTCGTTGCGGTAGCAGTAGCCGTCGTATCTGTTGTTGCACTTGCCAGAGCAATATCACTCTTTGGTGGTTGATAGCTCATTGCTACCAATGAAACGACCAGAAGAAAAATACCGACATACGCGGAAACGTTAACAACAGAGAGTGACTTATAAAACGGACGGTTTCGTCTTGAGCGACGTGGCGCCGTGGAAGATTCTATTGATGGAGTTTTAGTTGATCCTAAAACTGGTTGATGATTACGAATAATCGTTCTCCTGCACTACTATTACTAGCAGTGCGACTACCTCACTTTGTCTTTCTTCTCGCATAGAACAGAACACGCGTGTCGACCCGATTTATTACTAATATTATAAAACTTTGCTTATTTCGGTGTTCGTACGACATTTAAAGGTAGGCCATTGATATGCTCGGTAAAACCCAACCGTACCTCTTAAAGATACGCCTTACTTACCAATGCGCTAGATAGATTGTACTACACCTATAGGGAAAAAGTCAATGGCTTTTGACTCTCCGCCAAGCGCTCACTATAGCTCGCTGCACAGTTTTTGGCAGTGATTGACTATGTTAGCTTCATGTTCCTTATCTGTTTTTGCAAAATACACCTTCCCGTCATCTCCTGCAAGGAAGAACTCGTAATCACCACTGGCAGGGTTTGCTGTCGCCTTAAGCGCCCCTAGGCCTGGTGTTGCTATCGGGCCAGGAGGTAGCCCAGTGCGCACACGCGTGTTGTACGGTGAATTCAGTGTCGTTGTTGGCGTTACCCCCAGTAAGTCCGCACCATAAATAAACGTAACATCAGAACCAAGAACTTTACCCTCGCGCAAACGTTTATAGAACACTTGTGCTATCTGTCGTTGGGTTTGGTAACATTCAGCATCCTGATCTTTCGCACCGCACCCCATCTCTCTTTGCACGATAGAAGCAAGTGTAATACCCTGATATAAGTTCAGCCCTTGCGCGTTAAACTTTTCTACAAGACCGTTGCTTTTTATCTGTTTGTACATATGATCAAAGGCTGTTTGCAACACCACCTCAGGACTATCTGTCAACGCAACATAGTATGTATCCCCGTAAAGATAGCCCTCTAGGCTTGTCCCAGTAGGTTTTCCCTCAAAAAGAGCGCCCGTATACGTTTTTGTAAGTGCAGCATTAATTTGAGCGTCAGTATAGCCTGCGCGTCTCAATGCAGTCGTTGCGTCTTGTTTTTGCGGCTTATATAACGAATCTACTAGTGTCCCTCCAGGGTAAAACGTGACAGATTGAAAATCATGACATCCTTCCGAAAGCCTACTCGCAATCTCCGACACCGAGAGATTCGTCGTAAGGAGGCATGTTCCTGCCTGAAGTTTTCCCTGTATACCTGCCTGGTGTACATAAATTTCAAAAGCGAGGCTATTTCGAATCATCCCCTGTTCTTTCAGTGTTGCAGCAATTTCTCGAGGTCGCATACCAGACCGTATTGTTATCCATTTTTCAGTTGACGTATCTTTGTCGACTGGAGCAAGGCTATGCTGGTACCAGCCATAACATGCTCCCGCGGCAATACATAGTATGAGTACTAGTGCGCCAAGAGCCCACGGCCATTTTTTTCGTTTTTTCGCGAGCACAAGGTTTTTTTTCGGATTTTTGTCGTCAACCAACTGCTGCGCAGCTGAGCGTCCCTGCTGTACCATACGTGTCGTTGGCGGCATAGTTTGTGAATCAAGAGGACGTGGCTGTTGCGACATCGAAGATACCGACGGCACTCGCCTCGCTGGACGCTTAAAACCGTCCATACATATCCTCCAGATAATCCTGCAAAATAATACTTGCAGCCATCGCATCGATATCACCTTTTTCGTAGGGCCTCCTCTGCGACACAAGATACTCCTCAGCCTTCACACTAGTGAGAGACTCATCCTGAAATACTATCTTTGGTGCAATATCCTCAAGCTGTTTTGCAAACGACTCTGCATATGCTGTTTGCGCAGTTGGCTCTCCTGACTGATTACGCGGGTATCCTACAACAACGACAGCTACTTTCTCCTGAACGATCAGTTGAGCGATCTGTTCAACTTCACTCCCATCGACCAAAATTGTATCGTGTGGAATAGCGATTCTTACAGCACTATCTGCAATGGCAACACCAATGCGCTTTTCACCGACATCAAGCGCCAAAAAAACGTTATTATTCGCCATCGACTTTAAATTCGACTGTTATTCGGTTGACATCCTTCGGTGCCGACTTTACCCAGAACGGCGAAAAGGCGACGTCTGCACTCTGTACACCCTCTATCTTTTCGACATATGCTTGTATCTCACCATAACGCTTACCCTTTGCATACTCTTTGAGGGCCTTCTCGTCGATCTTTGGACCTATCTTGCCGTTTGCTGTCACATTTGCTGTGTAATGCGTCTCTACTGCAGATACATTCGTAAGCGACAACTTATCGACACCATTACTGTATACTTTTTGGTCTGTTTTGCCATCAATCTGCTGAGCAAAATACGCATCAAGGAAGGTGTTTGCTTCTGTCTTTGGAATAGCAGTCAGCGAATACGTTACGCTACCCGAGAGTTTCGCCTTGCCGTCGCTTGATTCCGAACCAACCGTCGGCGAAGGAGTAATACCACTTACATCACTCTTAAACGAGCCATCAATAATGATATATTCTTTGTCAAATTGCTTTGCTAGGTCTGATTTTATCGAATCACTATCAAGACTTTCATTAATCTTTGTCTGCGCCTGATCGACATCACTTTGCTGCACGACGGTAATTGTCTTATCCGTTCCACCACTTGTTACCCCCGTAAACGCCACCGTAAAACCAGAGGGGCCATTAGCAGTGCCCGAAGCTCCATTATATTTCGCACCGTTTTCTTTAGCAGTGACACCAACTGTTTTGCCGCGAGCAAGGCTTGCAGCTGATTGATCGGAGTCAAACACAACCGCTTCGTTCGTCGTATACTCCGCACCGCTATTTGAAGAAATTGTTGTTCCTGCAGCAATCGTAGCACCGTTCAAATACACTGATGACGAAGTTGGCGTGAACCGCACCGTTCCTGTCGCTTTTGTCCCCGCATCCTTTTTGCCAGTTGCCGTAAAATCAACCGAAATATCTTTCTTCGTTGTCTTTGTCGTAGATTTCATAGTTCCCTTCTCGAGATCTGTCGTAAGCGAACTTCCAATAGTCACCTGGGTGTTGAGTGCAGCATTCGACGTATGCGCCGATACGGTAATTTTTGCATGTGGTGCAAAAAATAGTGCCCACACCAAGAAACCAATGAGTACAACGCCAATACCGCCACCAATAAGCAGTTTTTTGCGTGTATTATTAAAGTTTGGCACCTTCACTTTGCTCTTTTTCGATGTCGACTGAGCCGCCTTGTCTTTACGTGGCGCCGCCGCCCCACCCAACACTGATGGCTCCGATTCAATCTCATCGATTGCACCATCTATTGAATTGCGAGGTTGTGTCGTTGCTTTATCTATATCAGCACCATCAATCACGTCCTCATCGTCAACTTCGAGTGCAGGGATTTCTGCAAGCTCCGGTTTACTCTGCAGATTGCGCGAGACCGGAATGCCTGCTGATGCCGCCAGCGCCACAAGTGCGTGATTACTACTCACAAGCACGAGATGTTTACCCTCTTGCTGTGCAGTTCGATTGACAAGCTTCAAGTTGACCGCACTCTGAATGGCACCAATACGCTTTGGTGGCACTAAAACAACGATTTTTTGCGAGGAAGCCTTTACCTTACCAATAATTGATGTAATATCATCTTCTGTGTCTATATAAATAACATCTTTTTGCATTATACCCTCAACATTCTGTTCAGTTTACTCTTTAACGTATCGGTATCACTTGACCCTATCATTGTATCGTATCCAACGCGAAGAAGTCCCATTGCCGTAATGTATGTATGGTCACTTGCCTTTTCTGTCGTGTCGACGATTCCTACCACATCTTTTGGTCTTATGTGTTTTACTGTTGGTCGCTTCGAAAATGGAAGCTCCTTGTACCAATCACGTGTTTCAAGCGCTTCGACGAGTCGTTCAAGACTTGCGCCGCCGCCACAAAGAAGAATGCGATTTGGGAGATGATCAACCGAATCAAATTCAGACAATGCCAGCTCTACCCCCGCAAGCCAAACATCAAGCGTTTTATCGATAGCGGCCTCAACCTTTTTCTTGACTGTTGGCTTTACATGATCATTGCTAATGTTTACTTTCAGTTTTTCAGCGTCGGTATAATTAAGCCCTAGCTCTCCCTCGATGGTTCGCGTAAAGCTACGACCACCAATACCAAACATTTTCGTTCCTTCAACACCACCATCGTTCACAACAGCAATGTCAGTCGTACCGCCACCAACATCTGCCAAAATCGCCGTAAATGAGCTATTCGCATCCGTCCCGAGCACACTACGACTTACGGCAAACGGCTCGGCGGCAACTGCTACCAGCTCGAGAGATAGCTCATCCGCAACGCGCTCAAGTGCTCCAATATGAACCATCGGAGCAAACGCTGTATAGATCTGTACTGCAACGTCCTTCCCCTGAAAGCTAATAGGGTTACTCACCTTATATCCATCAATATGGATACTCACAAGTGCAGAGTTGACAAGCTTTACCTCAACATCTTCATTACCCGTCTCCAAAGCAATCTGTTTTTGTGCCTTTTGAGCCGCACGATCTTGAACTTTTTCGATAATAAATTCCATCTCCGCCTCATCGAGCGGTCGTTCTGGCTGTGGCCGACGATAGCGAATCGTATTTGTCACGCCTTTTACAAGTTCTCCTGCAATACCGATGACAACTTTTTTTGCCTGTAGCCCCGCCTCTTCTTCCGCCTGGCTCAAGGCATCTTCGCAATTACGGACGACACCCGCAATATCAGCAATAGCACCAGAATGCATATCGCTCAGCTCTTGGTGAGAACGTCCTACGCCAATTATCTCGATCTCTTCGCCATCGACGCGAGCCAAGAGCGCTTTGATATACTCAGTTCCGATATCAAGCCCTACGATATAATCGTCACTGTTGTTTGTTTTTTTGAGAAATTTATCAAAAACCATAGATATCCTATATTATAGCATAGTTGCTTATGCTCACTAGCGACGATTTCTCGACTACACCTCTTCTTCATTTATTTTCACCCTACCGCCTATTTGCGTTTGTTTTTACGTTGACAATTATATATAAATGTGATACAATAGACAAATGGAATATCTTCCACAAAATGATGATACACGTACCGATGACTTCTCTTTGAGACTTTCCTTAGACGATCGTATGTCGATAGCAGATTCGCTCTGCGGTACATGGGAAGTACTCGCAAATCAGTGTATTCCATCGGCAGAAGAACGCAAGATTGCCTATATTAAAAAGAGCAAAGAGTCACTAGCTAGGCTTGCACTTACCCTAGTGCGCATTGGTGGAGAAAACAATCTTTGCGGTAACATTGAAACAATTACTCCCTATAGAAGACAGTTACTTTCACGCTCACTCAGCTCCCGAAAATGGGGAGAGTCTGGCGATAATGGAAAAGTGCTTATGTTGTTAAGCGATATCATCCCACATATTCACCAATCATCGCTACTCGACCAGCCTCATGTTACTGATCTTGACCTTTGGTATATTACCGAGCCAGAACTCGACCCAACAGCTCATCAAACCCTCAGACACACAAAGCAGTTCACCTATGAAAGCGAACCATTTTTCGATCAAGATCTTAGCCTAGCAGCTTCAACACAGTTTGGCCAAGTTGAAACACGAGAATATGATGGAAGCCGTCTATTAACGCATTCCGAGGTGCTCTATGCCACCATCGAGAAGACAGCAACTCTTGACGATAAGACATATATTACACAAGAAGAGCGTTTTGAATACAATCGAGCAACCGGTGTCGCTAGCACTCGAGTGTCTGTCTCGCCGGCCACTACTCGAGGTCATTTCCTCGACGGCATGCAACCTGACGATTTAACGGATACGCTCGCTTTGATTACTCAGCGCATGGCAAAAGATCTGCCCGAAACGCACAATATCATCGACTTTTTATCGTAAAACAGCTTTGATTCGCCGAATTCCTGCGCTTGATGATTCTTCCTTTGTGATACTAAAGCGCTTTCCGTCTTCGGCAAGCTGTCCTGTATGTTCAACGTGTGGACCACCGCAGACTTCTAGGCTCGCTACATTATCACCTTCGCCGATCTGATACACCTTTACTTCATCGCCATAGCGCTCGCCAAAGGCACCGATTGCGCCCATTTTGAGAGCCTCTTGCGTAGGATATACTCGATATGATACCGGCAAATCTTCGTCAATCCATGCATTCACCTGGTCTTCAACTGCCTGTTTTTCTTCAGTTGTCAGCTTGTCATGATTAAAGTCAAAACGCAATCGTTCTGCGGTAATGTTACTTCCATGCTGCTGCAACTCAGGGGCATGAAGTACCTTGCGCAGTGCCGCACCAAGGAGATGTGTTGCTGTATGATATTTCAGATGAATCGAATCAGTCCCTTCGAGCCCACCATGGAATTGACCTTTCCGTGCCGTACGAGAACGATCGCGTTGCTGTTGCATGCGTGCGTCAAACTCTTGGCGCCACCCGCTTGAAAGTGCGATTCCCTGTTTAAAGGCTTCCTCGGTTGAAAGCTCAACGGGGAAACCATAGGTATCATAAAGCGTGAAGAGCTCGTCGCCTGTGAGGCCTTCGTCGACAAAGCGAGACATTTCTTTGAGTCCCTTGCGCAGTGTGTGGCGGAATGCCTTTTCTTCCTTAATAAGTACAGCGACAATCGTATCTCGGCTCTTCGCCACCTCTGGAAAATCATCCGCATACAAGTCGGCAATTACCGGCACCACCTCTTCAAGAAAATTCTGTTCGATACCAAGATCAAAAGAATAGCGAATCGCTCGGCGAAGCAAGCGACGCATGACGTACCCCTGCTCTTTGTTGCTTGGAACGCAACCGTCAACCGCCAAAAATGTTGCAGCACGCAAATGATCAGCTATAACACGCATGCTTTCAGTGTGTGCATCATAGCTCTTGCCACTGATCTGCTGCAATTTCTCGATAACTGGCCACATCAAACTCACCTTGAAGACATCTGGATCATTCATTTTTGCAGCAGCAATACGCTCTAGACCTGACCCATGATCAATATTTGGCTTCTCAAGCTTTTCAAACTGGCCTTCTGCCACCTTCCGGTATGCCATGAAGACATTATTGCCAATTTCCATAAATCGACCACAGTCACAGTTTGGATGGCAATGTTCGCCAAAAGCTGGATCGTGTAGCGTTCCAAAATCGTAGAACATCTCACTATCTGGACCACAGGGATCACCAACTGGCGTCGTCTCTGGACCACCATTTCGACTCCACCAGTTTTTACTTCCATCGTAAAAGAAGATACGCTCGCCGTCTTTTATGCCACGAGCGGCGCCCTGCTCCTCTGAGCCAATATCGGCAAGCTCAGCGCTGACACTGTGCGTTGCAAACTGCTCTTGCCACAACGTTGCTGCCTCGGTGTCTTTAGAGATACCATACTCTGGTGCACCTATAAAGCACGTCACGTACAGTTTTCGTGGATCAAGCCCAACAGTTTCTGTAAGAAACTCAAACATCCATCCAATCTGCTCTTTTTTAAAGTAGTCCCCAAGACTCCAGTTGCCCAGCATCTCGAAGAATGTCGTATGACGATTATCGCCGATATCTTCAATATCTTGCGCACGTAGGCATGTTTGGCTATCGGTAATTCGATGACCCTTGGGATGAACTTCGCCAAGGAGATACGGGATCATTGGTTGCATGCCAGCGCCAGTAAACAGCGTTGTGGGATCGTCATGCAAAATGAGCGGCGCTCGTGGCACAATAGTATGTCCACGTGCTTCAAAAAACTTCAAGTATTCATTGCGGATTTGTTGAGCATTCATATCTGTAAATTATAGCACAAAGGGAGTATTTATAAACGGCCTAAATGAGGTAGCGTCGCATTAAAAGTCCAGCAACGACACAGGCGCTTATAGCACTACCTGCAATGGCGATGACACTAGCTCCAGTAGGAGCAAGGTCTTTTGTGGTATCGTCGTTTGGATGTGAATAGGTAAAATCAACAGCATTGTCGCCCGACGTAAGAGTAAACGCATGTGGAGAAACGGGCGAAACAACACTGTAACCATCTATCGGAGGAGCGCTTACTTCGTATTGACCGCCTGCCATAAGGTAGGTATCGTGCAAAATAGCGTCAACCTCGCTTGCAGTTTGCGACGCAGTAAATACTGGACCATCAGCCATAGCGTACGTGTGAATTGTCGCTCCATCAGATGACCTGCCAGTAATAGTCTGTTGCTGTATCAGCTCACTACCTGAAGTATTTTTGTATGTCACCGTTACTCGCGCAGGGTTGATAAGCTGTCCGCCCTGCTGCTCACCACTATACTTGTTGAAATAAACAGTATTTTTATAGTAAGAAATATTTGTAGGATCAGTAGTAAAAATAGCAGTATAATGATAGTTCGGCGTTGGGTCGCTGACGCTGCCTATGTAGTTCGCTGAAAACGCATTGTCACCAAGCGAGACAGTACCGTTAATGAATACTGTTTGGATCGCGTTGGACAAAAACGCTTCTTTGCCAATAGACTGAACCGATGGAGGAATAATCAGTGGCGAAGCAATACGATTTCCGCTAAAGGCCGTCTCACCAATGGTTTGGACTCCATTTTTTAACTGTAAACTCTCCATACCATTACCGCCAAAAGCATTCGCTCCAATCGATTTTACCGTCGAGGGTACTATTAACGAAGCTATTCTATTGCCTGAAAATGCACTATCTCCTATTGATACTAGACCCTCATTTAATGTTAACGAAGATAATTGATTGCCAATAAATGCACCCGCACCAATAGACACAACAGATGATGGGATAGTGAGCGAGGATAATGCCCCGTGTCCTGTACCAGTAATAGAATACGCCGCTATTGTCCTAACATTATTGCCAAAATTAAGAGATTTTAAATTAAGACCATTAAAGGATGCTGGAATATCTCTCATATTAATAAACATTGAATCAAGTGGGTTGCCTGTAAAGGCAGTTCCAATGGAGGTTACGGATGATGGAATTGATACTGATGTAAGCTGATTATTATTAAAAGCAGCATTTTCAATAGTGACACCAGCCCCATCTTCTGGAATAGTTATGGTTCTGAGCTGATTATTAGAAAAGGCGCTTGAGCCTACATATTTAATAGATTTAGGAAGAATCAGTGATGTCAACTTCTGATTCATAAACGCACCAGCCCGTATCGTCTCTACAGAGCTTCTCAACGTAAGGGATTCAATGTTTGATACTCCGTCAAATACACCTACAGCTATCTCCCGCGACCCAATATCGGCCTCCTTTAGTTGCGCGTTACCAGCAAATACGCCCGACCGCAGAATCGATACTGACGCAGGAACAGTAACTTTCTTAAGATCATTAGCAGCAAATGCGCTATCGCCAATATACGTTATTGTTTCAGGAATGGTAAGCTCACCACCCAGTCTATTTCCGTAAAACGCTCCTTGTCCAATATGTGTCAGCGTAGTAGGCAGCTCAATGGACATAAGGGCTTTACTAGAAAAAGATCCGTCATTAATTGTTCGAACATCAACACCATTGATACTGTTTGGGATGCTGACATCTTTTGGACACGCAGGGTTTACTGTATTGTTGCCCTCATAGTTGTAATAGCCGCTAATCGCTCCCGTTGCCTCCGTGAACTGAAAGCAACGCTCATTTGTCGCAGCGTAGCTTGGCGCTGCGCATAATGCACTTGTTATCACCGCAATAAACAAGCCCAAAAATGTTGCATATCGTAACTGACCTCTCACTCTTTTGTACTCCTCTGTCTATTTTACCCTTAAGCTTACTTTTTATTATAGCACAAGAGATCACGAGCCTTTGGCTAATAGTTCTTGCGGAGGAGATAGTTTTCAAAATTACAAAAAACGAACCCCTTCGCTGCCATCAAAATAGTTTGGGTCACCTGAACTCATCGACTCAAGATATGCACCCAAGCGATAGCCCTGTCCATCTGCTGATACCTGGTAGCAATACAATCTCGATATGTGACTACTATTCGGAAAATGACCGGTATCATTATCTACATTCTTCGAGTCAACTGGTATATTTGTCATATAGGCGCTCGGCACAATCGTATTTGCCGTTGCTCTAACGCAGTTGCGATTTGCTTAAGACCACTTCGACGAGTTGCATCATACGCCCTGCTCTGGACCCCGTTATACGCCACAATACTTATTGCAGCAAGGACGGTGATGACAGCAATGATAATGAGGAGCTCAACGACGGTAAAGCTACGCCTTCTTGTTGTTGATGGCTGTGTAGTACGGAGATGACAGTGAGCTATAGATGTGTTACTCATGCTTACATCTAATTCCCCCGGGCTGTCAAGGATTACGCGACTATTCCGCCACCAAGTACTTGCTCGCCGTCATATATCACAGCCGACTGCCCTGGCGAAACTGCTCGCTCGCTTTCGTCAAGCGCCAAGACATCACCTGCTTCGTATGTTGCCGCAAGAAGCGCACCTCGATGACGCAATCGCACACGAACAGCACCACCAACGGTCGGCTGGTGTGTAATCCAGTGTGGCTGCGATATAGTCACCTCTTGACGCCACATCGACTCATCGGCGATGTTACGACTGACATATACTTCGTTTTTATCCATATTCTTGCCAACAACGTAATATGGCAATCCACCGCCAAGATCAAGTCCATGACGCTGTCCAAGGGTATAAAAAATCGCACCATCATGTCGCCCTAGTACTTTGCCAGATTCTTTCTCGACGATAATACCTGGTACCGTCTTAATATATTCTCGCAAAAAATCACGAATACCGATTTGCCCAACAAAACAAATTCCTTGAGAATCTCGCTTTTGAGCAGTGTAAAGACCTCGCTCCTGCGCCATTTTTCGTACTTGAGGTTTTGTATATCCGCCAAGTGGAAACAGCGTATGTCGCAGTGCGTCGCTTGTCACGCGATACAAAAAATATGTCTGATCCTTGTTGCTATCGACTGCTCGAAAAAGCTTCCCATCTCGCGTTTGCGCGTAATGTCCTGTCGCAATCAAATCGGCGCCATCATAGCGAGCCGCATCAAGAAATAATTTAAATTTCACCTCTTGATTGCACATGATATCAGGATTTGGCGTACGACCTCGTTTGTATTCATCGATCATATAATCAACAACCTTTTGGCGGTATTCCTTCTCAAAATCGAACACCTTGAAATCAATACCAAGCTGGACAGCCACACGTTTTGCATCTGCCAAATCTTCCGCCCACGGACAAACCATACCAGGAAGATCTTGGCTCCAGTTTTTCATATAGACGCCAACAACATCATATCCCTGTTCAACCAAGAGCGCTGCCGTCAGAGACGAATCAACACCACCGCTCATACCGACATACACTTTTCGTTGGCTCATATCATTGACCTACTTTTAATGCAGCTATTTTTATAAGTTCCTGCACAGTAAGGAGCCACCCAGATGGCGTCAGCCACCATGCACCCGTCCATTGTCGGTCAGTCGAAACAGGATGACTGCGTACAGTAATGCTCGGCGCATACTTTTCAAATTCAAGAAAAACACGACGCGAATGATACGCAGATGTCACGAGAATAATTGAATGTATGTCATGCTCATTGAGCAGTGTACTTGTTTGGATTGCATTTTGCTTTGTCGTTTCACTAAGCTCTTCGATATAAATAGCCCTCTCTGGTACGCCAGTAGCAAGCGCTTGACGCTTCATCGCTTCAGCATTACTTGGACCAGTCTTGTCCGCTGCCGCTCCAGAAAATACAAGATACTTTGCCCAACCATTTTGATACATCTCAATTGCCGCTGCCGTACGAGCTGTCGTATCACCACCACTCACCGCAACAATCGCATCTGCCGTGTGGCAGCCGAGCTTATTACTTGGCGCATCTTCGCAGGTACGAAGATCATCCTTCATAAGATACAGGCCACTCAACCAAATACCAAGCAGTAATACAATTATCACACCCGCTATTGCATGTATGAGCTTCATCGCTGTGCCATCCTCGCCTGCTCAGCTTGCACCGCTTCAATGATACACAGCGCAGCCTTCCTGCAATTTTCGTCCGTAGAAAGACGCCCAAGAGTTATCCGCAAGCTGCCATCAGCGACGCTTGGCGCAAGGCCAATTGCTGTTAATACATGACTGCGCGTCCCTTGGTTTGCAGCACAAGCGCTTCCCGTCGCGACAAAGACACCTTTTGCCTCGAGAAGAAAAATAAGCCGTTCTGCATCAACGCCAGGAAATGAAATATGAAGATGTCCAGCAAGGCGTTTCTTTTGATCACCCGATATTACGGCTTCTGGAAATGCATCAGTGAGTGTTTTTTGCATCATATTACGCAATTTTTCGAGACGAGCCGTTTCTGATTTTCGATGTTGTTGTGCAAGCTCAAGCGCCATTGCAAACCCTATTGTTCCGGCAACGTTCTCCGTGCCACTTCGAAGCCCTCGCTCCTGTCCACCACCAACAATTAGCGGATCAAGGCGTACATGACTCGCAATCCACAAGAGCCCAACTTGCTTCGGACCATACACCTTTCCTGCGTTGAGCGTCAACGCATCAACACCCAATCGTGCAACGTTCACATCAAGCTGTCCGGCACCTTGCGACGCATCAGAATGAAGATATATTGGCGTGGAATCCCCAGTATCGAGTCGACGACGACGCTCACGCATGATAATTTCTGCAATATCGCGCAGCGGCTGTATTGTACCTAACTCATTATTTGCAAGCGCAATGCTCACCAGAGTCGTATCTGGACGAATCGCAGTAGCAATATCGGCAGGATTCACCACCCCTTTGTCTGATACGGGTACGTACGTTGTTGCATCATGGCGGCGTGCAGCCGCGAGAACTGCATGATGCTCAATAGCCGATGTCACAACATGGCCCGACATACCTTGAAATATAAGGTTTATTGACTCTGTTGCACCAGCCGTAATAATAATTTCGTCCCTTTTTCCTCCAATTGCCATAGCGAGCCGATGTTTCGCCTCTTGATATTCACGACGAACATCAACCGCAGGCGCATAGGGACTTGAAGGATTAAAAAACTGCTCTGAAAAATACGGCATCATAGCATGTAACACACGCTCATCCATAGGCGTGGCAGCAGCATGGTCAAGATATATCATCTCCGTTTTCACCTCTTTATTGTACCATCTATCAGTGCCTCACGCGAGACGACGCCCCGTGGCTGGATCGATACGATAGACATTCCGAGCGACCTGCTCATAATAAAGCCGCGTCGCAAGCGCAAAGTCTTGAAGTTCCTTTCCCTCTAGGTAACTATACCGTGCACCTTCTTGAACCTTTAAGATTCCTTTTTCGCCAACTTCATAACGAACAGTACTGCTCTGTGTCTTACGTTTTTCGTCAATCCATTCTTCATACCAAATCCATGTCGTCGCATCAAGACAAAAGAATTCGCGACGACGACCTTTTGGAATAGTGCCAAAAAGCTGAGCACCCACCTCACTCTCAAGAGTAATGAGTTCACGCTCTGATAATTTCTTTAATGGTCGATTCTTGGGTACTTTCAAAAAATCGAGCTGGCTTGGATCACCAACCAGCAGCTTAAGTGTTTTTTGAAGGAGCTGGCTACGCCGCACGAGTATCCTCTGCGTTCATTTCTGCTTGCCTATACTGACGAAGTAGCAAAATTCCTTCGCCAAGTTGTCTGACATATGATGCGTGATCTATAACAGTCGCCTCTTTCTCTTGATCAGAAACAGCAATCTCGTCATGATCGTTGGACGAATCATTTTCGGATGTTGCGGCATGAGCAAGCGCCTGTTCTACCCCCGAACGAGCAACCTCAACTTCGTGCTCATGCTTATTGTTCAAAAAATCAGCATACGGCTGTTCTACAGTCGTGCCTGGAATAATATCTGGTATATTACTATCTTGTTCGTTCATAGTCTAGCCTAAATAATGTTATGGCGTTCCTCGTCGTGATTGCTGCCACATGCTCTACAGACACACCCTTACAGGTCGCCTGATCCTCCGCAACATACCTCACATATGCTGGTGTATTAATTTTACCACGAAACGGCTTCGGAGTCAAGAACGGCGCATCTGTTTCTAGTACAACATGCTCGAGTGGTACATGGCTGTACATATACCGTTGTGCCTCATCACGAGTAAACGTGCTAATGCCATTTATGCCTACAAAAAGACCGTTTTCTATACCACGCTGAAGATTCTCCGGTGAGTCAGTAAAGCTATGAAGGACACCCCGAACTCCTGAAAACCTGTCAAATATTGGCCAAAATGCGTCAAATGCATCACGAACATGAAAGCTTATAGGTAAATCATACTCAAGCGCTAGCTGTATCTGATCATTCAATATCTGCTGTTGCATCTCTGGCGTACTACCGTCGTAGTGGTAATCTAGCCCAATCTCGCCAATACCAACAATACGCGACTCACCCTCTTTGTTGTGTGTGTGAAGTAGCGCTGCGATATCCTTCACAGAATTACTTTCTGCCTCGTGAGGATGAATACCAACAACCGCATAACAACGCTCGTGCGTCCGAGCAAATGCCACCGCTTCACGAGAACTCCGTACGTCGGTACCAACACAGATCATTGATGTATCGGCTGCCACCGCGCAACGATACAGTTCTTCTCGTTGTTCATCAGTATAAAATTCACTATCCTGAAGATGGCAGTGTGTATCAATGAGAAGCATGTGCGTCGGACTTCACTCGCGGATCAGGTGTATGGATATAAATCTTAGGAAACAGCGGCGTTTGCTGTGCAGGAACAACTCCTGAATCAAACATAGTATGAATTGTCTGTGCTGCAGTTGGCATAAAGGGAACCAACTCGTCGGCAATTTGCAATAATGTACCCGCCGCATAGGAGAGTACTTCGCCCAAGTGCGTCTCTGCTTCTGGATCGGTTTCTCGTTTTTTTGCAATTTCCCATGGTTTTACATTTTCAAGATACTGGTTAAGTGCACGCACTGAGCCCCATACTTCATCAAGCGCTTTATTAAACTCCAGATCACGCATTGCCTCATGATAGGCGCCCATATCGTGTTTTGCCTGTGGGCCATCGCCAATAACGCCTGCTTGATATCGTGTAATCATCGCACTCACGCGCTGAACGAGGTTGCCTAGATCATTACCAAGCTCACCATTATATGCTTTCTCGAAGGATTCCCACGTAAAGTCGCCATCGTCTTGCGTCGGAATGTGTCGACTAAAGAAATAACGAAATGCGTCAGCGCCATACTGCTGGATGATTTCAAGTGGATCAACGACATTACCAACCGACTTACTCATTTTTGCACCACCAACATGAACGTGCCCATGAACGAGGAGTGTTTTGGGCAGTGACAGATCAATCCCCATGAGTACAGCTGGCCAAATTCCTGCATGGAATCGTAAGATATCTTTTCCAACCACCTGAACATCTGCTGGCCAGAAATCTTTCCATGTTGGGTCATCCGGATAGCCTATCACCGTAATATAATTTGCAAGTGCATCAAGCCACACATACATTACCTGACTATCATCTCCAGGAACCGCTACACCCCAGCTCAAATCTTTTCGTGGGCGACTGACCGAAACATCCTGTACGCCATCTTTTATGAGCTCCAAGAACTCTTTCTTACGAAATTCAGGAACAATCTTCATGCGATTTGTTTCTATCGCTTCGCGGATTTTATCAGTAAAGGCGCTTGCCTTTAGGTAATAGTTTTCTTCCGAGATACGCTCGTATGGCGTCTGATGATCTGGGCAAATACCCCCAGTTGCCTGTACTTCTTTGTCTGTAAAGAATGCTTCATGGCCCGTACAGTACCAGCCCTCATAAGAGCCCTTATAAATCAATCCTGCTTCTGAAAGCTGCTGCCATATATACTGCACCGCACCACGATGATGCGCGTCGGTCGTTCGCACAAAGTCGGTATAGTCTGCGCCAATCGCCTGCATGAGTACTTTGAAATTGCCAAACATACTATCGACGTACGTCTGAGGATCCATATTATTGTCGCGTGCCTTCATGGCAATCTTATTGCCATGCTCGTCAGTACCCACCTGGAAACGAACTTCACGTCCATTTTGTTTCTGATACCGCGTCCACACGTCAGCGATTAAATAATCAAGGGCATTGCCAATATGTGGCTTACCATTAACATAAGGGATAGCTGTTGTAATATATAGTTTCTTGCTCATTACTTATTATATAATACCAGATTTATCGTATTACAGCGATTCGAGATAGCAGAGTATCGCATGGCGACCGCTCGTTGGCTGACGGCCTTTCAAAAACTGACTATGCGAGAAGAGCTCCTTGCTGGTTGCCGTGTCTCTTTCGTCGACAATAATATCATCAACCCCAGCGCACAACAACTGTTCGTACGCCACTTCTCGCAAGGATTTACCGCCAAATTGACGAAGAGGGTACGTGCCCTTACCAACACTTGGACTAAAATATGCCTGCAAATTTTTTGGCTGCGTATAATACGCACGACATATAGCCTCAACTGAATGAATAGCTCCTTGCTGTTCTAGGCTATGCCTTCCCAAGTGCGAGAGCATAATAGCGTGATGTTTCTTGTCGTAGAGAACAGCCCCGATACAGTCCGCCAATGGAAGAAACAAAACAACACCCGACACGTCAGTGATAACGCCATCGGCAACGAATGTCGATTCTCGAATCATACCATCCCCGCTATACGATTTATCTACGACAATATACTTGCAAAAATCCGTTTCGTCGTAGCTTACACGAACCAACACTGTATCGTTTAGAGATTTATGCTGTTTCTCCAATATGTTTCGTTGATGACGCCGCGCTGCAACATCCATAGCACCACCAGCAACGCTTACTTCTCCATCATCAACCGATGACACATAAATTTTTACCGACTGATCCATACAGCGTAAAGCTTTTTCCATTGTTCAATGATAAGATCCTGCGCACGAAGATCAGGAGAAACGGCTGCTTGCTGTAACAATTCCTCTGCCTGTTGTTTAGAAATTCCCAGACCTCCGGCAATGCTTGATCTGAGCTTCTTTCTTTTTGCAGAAAATCCTGCCTTTACGAGTTGAAAAAAACGAGCTTCGTTTACATGATCAACAAGAGGTATTTGTCGTCGTCGAAGTACGACAACTTGTGAATCAACTTTTGGCGGAGGCGTAAAGTATTCTCGTGGTACCTTAATGTCAAGAGATGCTTCGCAATAGACTTGTGCGCTTATGCCAAGAATATTCAAATTACCAGGACGAGCAGCAATCCTCTCGGCAACTTCTTTCTGCACAAGAAGGACGCTCAGCGACGGCGTATTGCCTGAAGTGAGGAGCATCTCAACGATTTTACTCGTAATGTAATAAGGCACATTTGCAACAACTTTATAGTCTTCTGGGAGTTCTGTAATGTCAAACTGCAAGATGTCTTCGTTTATAACTTCTAGTTTCGTACCAGGAAACTGGCCAGGTAACTTGCGCGCCAGATCTGCGTCAAATTCTACCGCAACAACGCGGCCTGCTCGACGCAAAAGCTCGCTCGTAAGTGTTCCGAGGCCAGGACCAATTTCGAGCACCGTGTCTTCTTTAGTAAGTTCAGCGCATTGAGCGATACGCTGTAGCACTGACCGATCCTTGAGCCAATGTTGGCCAAGTTCTTTCTTTGGCATTCTTACAAAATTCCCTGTGCTGCCATTTTTTTGGCGCACCCTGGAAATTGCGTATAAATACTAGATCGAGACAACAAATTCTGAACTGCCTGCTTTTGTGCTTCAAGCGGCGCTTCGTGTGGCAGTACTCCTTTATATTCAGCAGGTGCAACATTTCGCCATGTCGAAGGGATGAACTGAAAGGCTCCATAAAATCCATTACCTGAATTCCTCGTAGCAGTCATTCCACTCTCACAAGTACCAAGAGCCGTCACTTGAGCCTCTGTTAGCGGACCGCCCGTGTAGTTAAATTTCGCACCAACAATTTCTACCTGCTTTACCGGTTGCGTCGTCACGAGTGAATTAATCTCTGTTCGACGAACTTCTTTGCCGTCTTCAATTACAACTTCGTATGTCACCGATTTTTTACCCTTTACCCCTACCGTTTGAACCTTTTTATATCCAATCGGCTGGTCAGCATCTTGTACCTTCTCTGTCTCAAAGTCTACGTCTTCATCTTGCGTCATCGTTTGCTTGCCCTCACGCCAGACACGAAGCGCCATCCCTTCAGTGATTTCAGTATCGAGCGCCGTAGAAACACGGTCATTAACCCCAAGTGTTATGTTCTTTTCCTTGAGCATATCTCGCACCGTTTTTGCCTGCGTATAAGCCGTCACCGTCGTACCATAAAGCGTAAAGGTGAATGGGGTTGCTCGATCAATCGTCATAATCTCAGACGAACCATCCGCAATAATATCTTTTGACGGTGCTAACGTGACGATGTCTTCATCTTGAAGTGGTATATTTGCCTGTTTTGCAATTTGTTTTCCGGTACGGTACGCCGTGATAATCTTTGTGCGTATTGCACCGTCACGTATCGTGACAGGACGCGCACGATACACGTTTACCTCGTATGATGAAGCAACTAACACCTCGTCAAGAGATGGCTCAGTGCGATCATTTTCATCAAGACGAACATTTGCATCCTTCAGAGCCTGCCGAAGCGTTGATGCTTTTGTATAAAAGCCTTTTTCAGTACCATTGTCAT
>JBATSI010000009.1:0-18116 GCA_049293215.1 Saccharimonas sp. (SeqCode)
AAACGCAGCTCGTCTTACTATGGCAGAAAACACCATCAAACTTCTCGAACTCTACAAAGCTACCTATGGAGAGTATCCAAAGCTAGAAGCCGACAGAGGCTACTGTGTAGGGACGGGGTATCCAAACGGGAAATGTCGAGATAGCTATAATGATGGACCGACAGGCTATCCCGAGACGAGGACGGATTTATCGAATGAACTCAAAAAAGTGGGAACGATTCCCTCTGGAGGGTATAGTATGGTGGTTTCTACGGTAGGGCCATATGTCACAGGACTGAATAGTGGAAATGCTCTCAGCTTGAGTCAGGTATTTGATAAATCTACTATGGATAAATGTCCTAGTATGTTTACTGGTACATGGATAGCTCCCAATGACAACCGAATAATATGCTCAAAAAGCTTTTACTACAATTAATAAAACTTCACTTCTTCGCATACGGCATCAATTTGTGGGTATAGCTCATCAAGTGATCCGTCGTTCTCGACAAAATAATCAGCAATAGCAATCGGTCCACCTTTTTCAAGGTTCTCAATCTCTGCCCAGTCTCTTGTGTTTGCCTCATCCTCAGTAAGGGGACGAATAGGACGAAGACTTAGTCTATGATGTCGGAGGCGTTTTGGTGCAACGATAGCAACGACGGCTAATTCGCCAGGGAACTCGTGTTTGAGGACTTTATATTCAGTCCAGGTATATAGGCCGTCAGCAACAATACGGTGTTGACCAGACTCAACGAGCTCGTGGATTTGCTTAACGATTCTTTGAGCAACAAAATCTTTTCCTTCTTTTTGGCGGAGTTCCTCGCGGAACCGTTGTTCGTTTTCGGCGGTATGTTCGAGCGCCGCTTCGTTCATTGCGCCAAGTACGACGCCACCAAAATAAACTTTTGGATAGCCCTTGTCGGCAAGATACTTTACCGCCTCACTTTTGCCTGATCCAGGGAGACCAACAAACGCGATGATTTTTACGTTTTTTACTTCTTTCATATATCTAGTATAGCATTAGTGAGCGTCCATGAGGTGATGCTATAATAAGAGCTATGGTAAAGAGACTCGCAATTATTGATGGAAAAAGTGTATTTTATCGTGGCTACTACGCCATGCCAAATCTCTCGACCGATGACGGAACGCCTACTGGCGGCGTGTATGGTTTTGCAGCACTTAGCATCGAGCTTATCAAGAAGCTCAAGCCTGATTATGTGTGTGTCGCATGGGACAAGGCGCATACAAATATACGCAAACGTCTTGAGATATGGCCCGAATACAAAGCCGGTCGCAAGCCAGCACCTCCTGATTTTTACGCACAGATTCCTATTTTGCATGAGTTACTTGATGCGTTTAGCTGGCCATTTTATGAACTGGACGATTATGAGGCAGATGACATCATGGCGACACTTGCACGAAAGGCGAGCAAGCAAGGAATAGAGACGTGTCTTATTACAAGCGACCTTGATGCATTGCAGGCGATTGATCCGCTGACTCACGTGTATGCAATGAAAAAAGGACTTGCTAATATTGAGAAATTTGACCCTGAGCATTTTCAAGAGAAGTATGGCATTCGGGTGGATCAGTTTCTTGACCTGAAGGCGCTCAAAGGTGATTCATCGGACAATATACCAGGCGTCCCTGGCATTGGAGAAAAGACGGCCGTACAGCTTCTTCAGCAATTTGATAATCTTGATAATATCTACGACAATCTTTGGCAAACAAAAGATAGTGTACGGCGCAAACTTGAGGCAGGGCATGACTCGGCAATCATGAGTAAAAAAGTTGCACAACTTTGGTTTGATGCTCCTATCGAGCTTGATCTTCCAGATATGGACATTAAGGATATCGATGCTGAGAAACTTCGTAATTTGCTCAATCATCTTGAGTTTCGGTCGCTTATTCGACAGCTGCCATCGTATATGCAGAGTAATGAAAACACGACAAATGGCCTGACGCCAGCGGAAGTTATGAATAGTGATGGCGCGATGAAAACACTGCTTGACGCCAAGGAGATTGTGGTGTGGCCAGTTGAGGATATACTCTGGGTGAGTCCAGAGCGAGGAAAGGTTGCACGTTTACCAATTGACGAAGCGCTAGAGATTATTCAAGATATACCAGTGATTGGGCATGACTGTAAGCCGCTCTTGAAGACGCTCCTTTCGCGAGGCGTCGCGAAGTTGCCGCAGATTCGACACGACACCGCCCAAGGATCTTTCTTGCTCAATCCACTTCGTCGTTCAAGAAATCTCTCCGATCTTGCTGGGGTAGAAGCGCTCGATCCAGCAACGGCTATCTCTGCGTTATGGACGTTATACGAAGAACAGTCGAAGGCGTTTGACGAATTGCCAAAACTCGCGCATGTGGCTCGTGCAATCGACTTTCCACTTATACCAGTGTTGGCACGTATGGAATGGCACGGCATCAAACTTGATCGTCGAGTACTTGATACCATGAACGATGATTTAACACGAGAAATTACCGATCTCAAAACTCAAATGCATGAGATGGTTGGGTATGAATTCAATATTTCTAGCCCTGCACAACTGTCAGAGGTCCTATTCACGAAACTACAATTACCGACGACGAATATCAAGAAAGGCAAATCGGTTTTTTCGACGCGTCAGCAAGAGCTCGATAAACTTCGTGGCCAGCATCCAATTATTGAGTTGATTGAACGGTATCGAGAACTTGTAAAGCTGCAAAATACCTATGTTGAGGCATTGCCAAAGCTTGTCGATAGCAAAGGGTATATTCATACGACGTTTAATCAAGATATTGCGGCAACAGGTAGATTGTCGAGCTCAGACCCAAATCTTCAAAATATTCCCATTCGCACCAAGCTGGGGCGCCATGTGAGAGATGCCTTTATTCCTGCTCCAGGAAATATCTTTGTCAATGCTGACTATTCGCAGTTTGAGCTGCGGCTTGCAGCGGTGCTTGCTCCTGAGCCGAAGATGATTAATGATTTTAACGCGGGTACCGATATCCACGCAAAAACTGCCAGTGAAGTATATGGTATTCCCCTTGATGACGTTTCAAAAACTCAGCGTCGAGCAGCAAAAGTCATTAACTTTGGCATACTATATGGTATGAGCCCTCATGGGCTCGCTGCGGCGGCGGAGATGTCATTTCCTGAAGCAAAACGGTTTATTGATGAGTATTTTCGTATCCGACCGAATATTCGTCGCTATATAGATGATACTATCAAGAAAGCGCACGATGAGGGATACGTGGAGACACTTATGGGAAGGAGACGTCCGACGCCAGATGTACGATCAAGCAATTTCGCTGTTCGTCATGCCGCCGAGCGTGCTGCTGCTAATATGCCAATTCAGGGAACAGAAGCGGATCTCATGAAACTTGCGATGCTTCGCGTCGAAGAGCGTCTGCCAGAAGGGGCGTGGCAGGTACTGCAGATACACGATTCGATACTTGTTGAGTGTGCTCGTGATCAGAAAGATCTTGTGAGCGAGATTCTTGTTGAGACGATGGAGCAAGTTATGCCCGATCTCGGGGTAAGTCTTCAGGTTGATGTGAAGTGCGGTGAAAATTGGGGTGAGATTTAGCTAGACAATTTCTAGGATGTGGGCTATTATTGCTGTATATAACTATATAGGGTAGCAAACATAAACATATGGAAAACACACCTACTTCAGTTGAATATGAACAAGATGAAGAAAAAAGGGTAACCCGAGCCGACCTTATAAGGGAATGTGCGCAGAATATAGTAGAGCATCAAGATCTCGCAGAGAAGATTGTTGCGGTTAATCAGTGCTCAGTAGATAGAGATAAAGAAACTTACCCGTACAGTTTTGGTACGTTCATTAGTCCAGACGGTCGGGTGATAAATCTCTGTAATGATGGAGATAACAGAGAGTCGCCAACAGGCTGGACGGTTATTTTCTGTGGGTGTACAGAACGTAAGGAAGATTTTTTAGCTCCTGGTGTGGAAAAACTAGGAGTGTACGATATGACTGAGCAGCAATGTGGGTATACGGAAGAGAAAATACAAGAGTTATCTCAGGAAGGGCCACTTCTCATCGCAACAAACACGCTTCACTGCACAAACGGCGTGGCATACAATCTATTTGTTACAAGAGACGCAAAGAAAGATGGAGATTCGTATACAATCTGTGATCATATGGGAACACCATTTTTGCCATTACGCGAAATTGCACCTATCATCAGAAAAGACTATAGATCGTCGAGTGATATTGATAGAGAGTTTCAAGCTATTATTCAACAATCTTACGCAGGCCATATCGAGCAAGAGGCTGCGGCTTAGCGATGGTACTGCACTGGCGTCGTTTTCGTGCTTCTCGTGTAAATAGCGATGTGGCTGATGCCAACGAGACGATATATAGCCGCGTTGATGCTCGCGTGCATCGTTTACTACAGCGTCGACCAGAAGTACAGGACCTCGATCGACACATAAAGCGCCTTGTTGCACAGGCCAAGCACACGAAACTGGCAGATGACTGGTTGCTTGCACTTATTGTGCAGGCGCCACGTGCGGTACTAGCGCAGATTCAGATGGATCGTTATCCACATGGGTATCGTGACAAACAAACGCGCCTATTTGAGCTTATTGATTTTAATGACGCATTTGTGTCTACGGTCCTTGCGCTTCCAGAGGAAGAGCACGAGCGTTTTGCCGATCAGACAAAAGAAGTGTGCGACAATCTCTGTAAGGAAGTCGGTACTCCCTGTTTTACGAATGACCAGTGGGAGTCGATTGTACGAGGGCTGAGTCGCGAAATTGCATTGTATCTGAGCGCAAAGAATAGTGGATTTCAAGTGTTTATGACGAGCCGCGCGGAAGATGCTTTAGGGATAGATATGCAGATCCGCGATCCAGATAGCAAGCGCTATATTAATGTTGACTGCAAGACGCCTTCGTCATTTCGCTATCGACTGACGGTTCTTGTTCGAGAGGGAAGGTTGCGCGAAAGAGATATGATACGTGCTCAACGAGAGTACTATGCTATAGAAACAAATGGACACAGTACGGCAAAAGCGCAGATTGTCTTACTGTGCTTGCATCCCGATGTGTATGAGATGAACGGTGCCTTTTCGTTTAAGAACAACGAAACGATTCGTAGCGAGCTTAACCGGCTGATTCGTGATTTCGGTCTCTCAGACAATCGTTTTGCTGCTAGAGACGGGGATTTTCTTGACACTTCCCATAAAAAGGAGGGTAAACCTCTACCTCCGAAGCGTAAGAGGCTTGATTTTTCTTCTAATACGTGGTAATATATAGATATGTATAGAGGCGATAAACCAAAGATTTTTCCCATCATTGTCATTATAATTGTTATAGCGCTCATTATTGCTGCGATTGCATCGGTTGTCCGCATGATTGCAACAAACGGTAGTCAAACAACGAGTGATTCGGCACAGAAAACGGATTCTATAAGGGATCAACTGCTGAATACAGACGCGACAAGTAGTGTTCGCTGGACGGTTCGTGGACCGATAGTGGCCGATGAAAACTTTCGATCGTATCAGATAGAGATATCACCAAGCAAGCGTACATATACGGTATATCAGGGATATCTTGACAAGAAAATAAGTGAAAAAACTTATGAAAACAATCAGCAAGCATATGAAGAGTTTGTTTTTGCACTTGATAAGGCAGGCATTGATCAAACGCGCACGGTAGCAAATGACGACATGCGGGGTGTTTGTGCAACGGCAGGGCGGCTTTATACATTTGAAACTATTAGCTCAAATACTATGAAAAGTCGTATATGGACATCGACGTGCGAAGGATCTCCTGGTTCTATGCAAGCAGATGTGTCGAGGGTACATGCGTTGTTTGTCAACCAGGTTCCTAACTTTGAGCCGCTTTTCGACAGAGTACAGTAAATACTGACGGACATAGCTTGCTTGTAGTAAATGGTATAATGAAGCTATGATACGAGGTGTGATATTTGACTGTTTTGGTGTACTGTATACCGAAAGCTTGAAAGTGCTACGGTCTCTTTGTCCGTCTGACAAAGTGCAGGATTTGCTAGATTTGAATAAACAGAAGGACTATGGTTTTATTTCAGAGCAAGACTACGAAAGAGGCGTCGCGCTTCTTTTAGGGAAACCCGAGCAGGATGTGCATGATTTGCTGCGACAGGTTCGTGTGCGCAATGACTCGTTAATCAAGTGGATGTGGCAGCTAAGAGAGCAATACCCAGCATTAAAAATTGCATTACTGAGTAATGTCGGGACTGATACTATTGAACGTTTATTTACAGAACGCGAACTAAGTGAGCTATTTGATGTGCAAGTGCTTTCGTATCAGGAACATCTGGCTAAGCCTCACCCAGAAATATTTACGTTGACTGCGACGCGCCTGGGGCTACCAGCCGATGAGTGCGTGATGATTGATGATCGCGAGGAAAACTGCGACGGTGCGGAAATAGCTGGTATGCAATCTATTTTATTTACAGAGAATTCGCAGGTTGAGCTGCAGGTGACTGACTTATTGGAGCAATCATCACATGCCTGAGCTGCCAGAAGTTGAAACAATTCGTCGAGGACTCAACGATCTTCTTGTTGGCAAAAAAATTACCAGTGTTTCTTGCATCGATTCGCCAAAAAGCTTCCCAAACGATCCGGAAAAAGTGCGGCAATTCGTGAATGGCGCACATGTTATAGCGGTGCGTCGCCGAGCAAAGGTGCTCTTTATTGACCTAGATACACACTACACGTTGATGGTGCATCTAAAAATGACAGGTCAGCTGGTATTTGTTGGAACGAATCGTTGGGGTGGTGGACATCCAAGTGATAGTCTTGTTGGTGCGCTTCCCGACAGATTCACTCGAGTTATTATTTCTTTTGATGACACATCACAGCTTTTTTTCAATGATCTTCGTAAATTTGGCTGGATGAAGCTCCTGCCAACAGCTGAGATCCCTACACTACCATTCATGCAGCGTGTTGGTCCAGAGCCACTGGATAGCTCACTGACAAGTCGTCAATTTATTGAACGAGTCCGTCGCCATAATAATACGTGCATCAAGGCTGCAATACTTAATCAAGCAGTAATTGCAGGTGTTGGCAATATTTATGCAGATGAATCGCTATGGGCTGCGTATATCCATCCTGCAACACGGGTAAGCAAGCTTTCTGATGAACAACTGCAAAAACTTCTTCATTGCATACAAAAAGTGATGCAATTAAGTATCGATAACGGCGGAAGTACCGATAAAAACTATGTAGATGCAGAAGGTCGCAAAGGCAATTATCTCTCGTTTGCTAATGTGTTTCGCCGCGAAGGCTTAGCTTGCAAGCGTCATCCAGGCGTTCTTGTTGAAAAAATCCGTGTTGCAGGACGAGGCACACATATTTGTCCAGTATGCCAGGTGGAGGTCGTATGATCTATCTTTTAGTCGGTCAAAATCGCTATGATATTCGTCAAAATATGCAGCAGCTCATCAAGAAGTTTGGTGGTGACGTCTCGTCACTTGACCCAGCATCAACAACTCTGTCAACACTGACAGACTCAATAGCTGGTGGAATGCTTTTTAGTCAGCGACGGAGCGTTGTTATTGATCAGCTATCTGATAATGCAGTGCTCTGGAGCGATGGCGCACACTGGATTGATCGCGTTGATGAAGATGTTCAGCTTATTCTTGTTGAAGAAAAGCCAGATAAACGTACAAAGACCTATAAACTTCTTGCGAAGAAAGCAACAATTATTGAATGCAAAAACTGGACGAGTCGTGATGCGAGTAGCGCACTTCAGTGGTTGAAGGGATATGCCGCTAAACAAGGCATGGCACTCACTCATGAGCATATGACAGAACTTGTGCAGCGAGCAACTGTTACTGATGATTTTGAGCAAATAATTAGCAAACAACGGCTCGTTCTTGCGATGGATGCTTTGAGTGTTCTGGATGAGATAACGCAGGAAGACATCGATACAGTCTTGCCGCCAAGCGTAGGGGATAATGTCTTTTTGCTACTTGAATCAGCACTTAAAGGGCAGCCTCAACGAGTTGCGGATATTATACGAAACTTGCGTATGTATGATGATGCGTATCGCACAGAGGCGCTTCTTGCGAGTCAATGGATGCAAGTGTCAGCCCTTGTGCTGTCTCGAGGACGCCCACTTGCAACGATTGCGAGCGATCTAGGCGTGAAGCCATTTGCCTTGCAAAAGATAGAACCGCTGACACATCACCTGACGATTGTGCAGCTTCAGTCGATTACTCGTATATTTTCAGAAATAGATTACCGTCTTAAGTCTACGACAACAGATCCATGGTTGCTCGTAGAACGGTTACTTCTTGAGATTTCACAAGCAAAAACCCACCCGTATTAGAGAGGTGGGTTGCGTGTGCTGCGCTGCGATTAGCTGCTTTATTTCTTTGCTGCTGGCTTTTTTGCTACAGTCTTTTTGACTGTTGTCTTCTTTGCTGCTGGCTTTTTCGAAGCCGCTTGTTTTTTGACGGCTGTTTTTGCAGGAGATTTTTTTGTTGGTGCTGTAGCAACTTTTTTGCCAGCCTCTAGTTTGACGCCTGCGGCTTTTGCTTCTTTTGAAAGCGATGCCTTGCGACGACTCACCGTTGCTTTCTTGAGAAGACCCTTTTTCACGGCAGTATCAAGCTTGCTTTGTGCTTCACTGAGACTTTTGGCGCTTGGATTTGCATGAAATTCTTTAACGGCTGTTTTGATATCGTGCTTTGTGCTGACGTTTCGCTCACGGCGTTTTACCGTTTGCTTCATCCGCTTAATTGCTGACTTAATGATTGGCATGGAGCTCCTTTATTGCTTCTTATTTTTGACTATTACAATCAACAGCACATTATAGAGGAATATGAGCGTTTTGTAAAGGGGAGGCTTACGAGAGAAGGTGTGCGCCTCATTCAAGAGTGCGATGGGGTAGTTGACGAACATAAACTACTTATGGTAGAATGTAGCCAAACTCAGTAAAATAAAAAAGCAGGAACTATGAATGATATAAAAGTGAGGCAGCAAATCGTCGAGAAGCTCAAAGAGAGCAGCAATATCCTTGTGACGGTGAGTGCAAATCCAACAGTCGACGAACTAAGTGCTGCACTAGGACTCACATTATTTTTAAATAAGCTCGACAAGCACGCAACGGCGGTATTTAGTGGAGATATTCCGCCAGCAATAAAGTTCCTGAATCCTGAGAAAACGTTCGAAAATACGGTTGATAGCCTACGAGACTTCATCATTGCTCTAGACAAAGAGAAGGCAGACCATCTGCGATATAAGGTGGTTGATGACATGGTGAAGATATTTATCACGCCGTATCGTACGACAATTGGACAAGAAGATCTTGAGTTTAGCCAGGGTGATTACAACGTGGAGTTTGTTCTTACTATTGGCGTTAAGTCGGAGGAAGAGCTCGACCATGCACTAGAGTCCCATGGAAGGATTTTGCACGATGCTCCTGTTGCTTCGCTGAGTATTGATGAAGCGGGTGCGCTTGGCTCAATGAACTGGACCGATACAAATGCAAGTAGCTATAGCGAAATGTCGGCAAATCTTGCGGATTCTTTGTCGGGTGACAAAAAACTTGTCGATAAGCAGATCGCTACAGCCTTCTTAACGGGTATTGTTGCCGCGACAGAACGGTTTAGCAACGAGAAAACATCGTCGCGCGTTATGACAATTGCGGCACAACTGATGGCCGCAGGCGCTGATCAACAGCTTATTGCAACGCAGCTTCAGGAAGCACAGACGGTAGAAGAAGCGCCTCAGGTAGCCGACGACGATCACGCTACGAATGATACTGTCAAGATGACAGAAGGTGAAACGTCAAAAATCGATCGTTCAGCAAAGACAAAAGAAACATCTCCTGAGCCAATTAAGAAGAAGACAGATGATGGCGCGTTGGTCATATCACATCATCTTGAAGGTGACGCCGACGAAGTAGCACAAAAAGTCGCAGAAAAGAATCAGCAGACCGCTGCTGAACTTGCTGAGGCTGAACTGGCAAAACAGACAGCCAAAAATCAAGAAGATCAGCAAGAAGCGGCAACAAAAAAGGCAGAAGATGAACTTGCAGCGCAAATTGCAACGGTAACAGAGAAGCCAGTTGATTTTGCATCAGACCTTGCCGCCGAAGCGGCACAGCCAGTTGTTGAGCAGCCTAAGTTAAAAGGTGCCGTTAGCGATGAGATCTGGAAGAAACAGGTGAGTGAGAATGGAGACGAGCCAAGCCTTGGCGGCACACTTAACGCAACGACCGAACAAGCAGCCGAAGAAGCGCGCCGTGCTCTTGATGACGATCGTAACAAAATGATACTGTCACATGATGGCGATAAATATATTGAAGGCGAACCTACGATGCAAGCGCCGTTTAGCTCGGCGAGTGTACCGCATGAGGATGAGCCAAGCGTCCCCGATGTTTCAACTGGCGTCGCGCCTACGGTTCGTGTTGATGATATACAGCCGCCTCAGCCAGTTGTTGGTCCAACGCTTGAGGAATTGGATAAGCAGCATCGAGCAGCGCCGCAGGCAAGCGAGGCTATGAACGCGGTAAATGCGGCATATAATTCGGTACCATCACAGCCAACAGCTGCTCCAGCTGCGCCGTCAGTACCAGGAACACCTCCGCTACCTCCGCTTCCACCGATGCCTGATTTCTCGACACTGCCTCCACTTCCTCCGTCAATGCAACAACAGAATTCGGCTCCACTACCTGCTCCAATAGAGAATGCTCCAGCATCGATTTCTCAGGATCAATCAGTGGTAGCACCCTCAAATGAATCCGATCCAGCACAGTTTCATATCCCAGGACAATCTTAGATAGTATATAATAGCTATCGTGAATGAAGATAGTGTATTGCTCATCGACAAGCCTGCTGGCATGACCAGTTTTGGCGTTGTGGCGCGTATTCGACGGATATTAAGCCGTGATTTGGGCAAAAAAGTAAAAGTAGGACATTGCGGCACGCTTGATCCGTTTGCGACAGGATTGATGATCATCGTGACGGGCAAGGAATGTAAGAATGCCGGTCGTTATAGCAAGCTAGACAAATCATACGAGACAACGATTATATTGGGCAAGACCAGTACGACGGGTGATCCAGAAGGAGAGCTGGATACGGTATCATCAAAAGAGCCAACTTCGACTGAGATAGCGACTGCATTGGATAAGTTCAGAGGGGTTATTACGCAAAAACCACCGATATTTAGTGCAATAAAAGTTGATGGAAAGCGTGCATATAAGCTTGCTCGTGAAGGCAAGGCCGTCGATATTCCTGATAGGCAGGTGACGATTCATTCACTTGAGTTGATTGATTACAGATATCCAGAGCTTAGACTGCGTGCGCATGTGAGCAGTGGTACATATATCAGAAGTCTTGCTGAAGATATCGGAAAAGAGCTTGGTGTGGGCGGCTATTGCAGCGAGCTACGACGTACGAGCATTGGTGAGTGGTCGCTTTCGGCGGCTCAGACGCTTGCTGACTTTGGGATAGAAAACTAGTATTTTCTCTTGACATCACGGGGGGGGTGATTAAATGTAAGCATGAACGTATTTACATCTTATCCACACCCAACGCGTAAAACAAAGCAAACAACTGGTTTCACGATTGTTGAACTTCTCATTGTGATTGTGGTGATTGCCATTCTCGCGGCAATAAGTATTGTGAGCTACAACGGGATTCAACAACGTGCAAAAGTGGCGATAGCTCAAAGTAATCTCAAGAATCTTATGAATGCTGCGGAATTATTTAAAATAGATTCTTCAACAGGAGAGTACCCACGCGACGCAGCTAGTTTTAAGGCGGTACTTAAGCGGGCAAATCTTTGGGATTCTAGTAGGGTTGCATCGAGTGCTTACATGATATGTTCTACGGGTGCTGACGTCGCTTTTGTGCCAAACCCAGCAATGTATGGCGTAGAGTGGGTAACAGGCGCAAAGATGCACTATATTCGTGCAGGTGAAGGCCTTGGCGTGTTGATCTACAATACCGCGGCTACAGGCAGTATGGGTATCCAGAAGGTGTGTACGCTGCTTGGGCTAACAGATTATTTCGCCTGGTCACACGGTCTCCCGGTGGATTAATTGAAAGAGCTGAAGGACTAAATATTTGACTATATTATATTTTTAGGCAATTATACGCTTAACGCACCCAACTTTATAGAGATAGCTAACAACGCCATGCTTTAGCCCTATTTATTCTTAGGCTTTTTAGGTGGCTTTGTTGCTTTGAGGAGCTTATCTACTGCTTTATCAAACGTAGTGTTGAGCTTGAGCGGTTGTTCGTTTGTGCGAACTGGCTTTGCCTCGTACTCGTCGATTTGCTTTTGCAATTCCTCGGCCTCTTTTTTCGTTGGCTTAGTTTTCGTCATATCTTGATTATATCAAAAAGCTACCTAGTTGGTTTTAGGTGCCTAGGATGCGAGTTTTGTTACTTACGATGGATCCACCTCCATGCGCATATTGATTCTCGGGTATCTATACTGTAGGTATATTGCATGTCGGAGAAATCCTCCGACATGTTCACGTTGGGATTCGCAATGAAGAACCTGAAGAAGAAGGCCGCCGCGCTCGGCGCGGTGGCTGCTATTTCGCTCGGTCTGGTCGCGACCACGGTCGCACCCGCCCAGGCGTTCTCCACTATCGAGATGCACCAGGCGTGCAGACTCGCCGACTACGGCCACGACCAGGGATCCATCCTGTGGTCGGCGCAGCTCACCTATCCCGACCAGGGTGTCTACGGCTGGCGCTGCTACTTCGACAACGCCCCTTGGGCGTCGTGGTACAACCAGAAGTACTCGCTGAACGTTCAGCTCATCTGCAACGCCATCTACGGAGGAACCGCTCGTTTCTCCAACCAGAGCGACGCATACTCCTGGTACTGCGGCTGAGTTCCATCTGAGCAAGCCCCGGTGTCGAAAGGCACTGGGGCATCTCATATCCTAGCACATATTGGTTATGCTATAATATGAACTATGAAAAATAATTCACAAAGAATCAGCGTGGTTTTATTAATCAGCCTTATCTTACAAGTCGTTGCCATCGCGGCAATTTTGTTCTTGGTCTATAGAGTCAATACCCTAACACAGAAAACCACAGAGTTAAATACACAAGCACTCCAGTTCAATGCTCGTACAAACAACCTAAAGGGCTGTCTGCAAAACAACGACCGCCAATGCCCTGAGAACAAATACTTTGATTCAAACCAGTATACAAAAAACGGTCAATAGTGCTAGCTGCTATAGCCCTGCAAATCTATATAAACTAGCTCCATATCCTCATCTATCTTCTGCCATATCTTCCATGTTGTAGATGCCAGCTCATCGAGCCGCTCTCGTGTAGCTGTTGCAAACGTAATCTCATTCCACATATCCTCTTCTTCGATCGCACGGCGTATCTGTCTGTTTAGTTTCTTTTGCATCTGTACGTCCGGACATAGGGCGAGTACGGTTGGCAGATCACCATGCTCATACGGCCAATCACCGTTAGCGGCGTAGTTGATGTAATTGCGTGCTTTACGGACGCTTACGAAGAACGGCTGTGTAGTATCCCATACGTCAAGGAAATAACGACGACGAGATTTATCACCACTCCCTTTAAAGCTGAGAAACAAATCTGGTGTCCACGACGGAAAATAATCGTAAGAAACGAGATGACTTCTTGTGAACACACGAAGCTTGTCGCCGTATATGGCCTGTACTGTCAGGACGGTATCGGCTACGTTCAGACAATGCGTAATGAAGTCGGGCGATACGGTTTTGTTTTTGTAGAGGGCTTTTATAGCCCACTCGTTCGTACTATCTGCTGATAATTGTCGTGCGCCTTTTGGTGTCAAAAAATACTCTGCTGGCCGTCCTGCGAGCTTATATGATTTGTCGTAATGCTTGCCGATAAAGCCGCGTTCTTCAAGTATTTGTAGCTTGTTCTGTATAGTCTTCTGGTTCGGTTTACATAGGTATTTGGCTATTTGTTTGCTGCTACTGAAACGTACTTTATACAGCCAGTCTAATACTGCTAGTTGTTCGGAGTTTAAGGGTCTTCTGTACTTTGGTTCTGCTACTGTCATACGTCAATCACTTTCTTCTTTATATTTATATATAAAAAGAGAGGAAAAGAAAAGAGCGAAAAACAGATAAAAAGAGTAATTATAGGTTGGGTATCGGTAGCTAAGTTTTAAGAACGCTTGTTAGTAAGGCTTTTGTACATCAGGCGCTTGCCGTTGATGTTGTCAAACCAAGCCTCAAAACGCTCGCCGTCAGTCATGCCGCGTGTGTTCCAGCGGAACGTGTACTCGTCGCAGTAGAGCTGCAAATGCTTTGCGCTTACGTGGTGGTAAATGCCGTCAATACCGCGCTTTAGGTGCGACCAAAAACTTTCTGCTGTGTTCGTACTAGCCATGCCGTTTACAAACTCTTTTGCGCCGTGATTAACGCTTGCGTGCTTGAAACCGATTTTAGGTAGGGTGCGATACGGCATGTGTTCGTCTGTATAGATCGTAGCGTCAATGTCGATGTTCTTACGAGCTAGGGTCATAAGTGTGTTGCTGCCTGTGTCTTTAGTTGCGACTGCACGGAGCTTGCCGCCACGTTCAACCATACCGACAACTAGCGTTTTACTATTCTTGCTACCGTGTCCTTGAGCGCCTTTACCAGTCAGTTGCTTTAGTCGCTTGTGATAGTGCTTGTTGCTGTCCTTGCCGCCTATATACGCCTCGTCCATTTCAACCTCGCCAGTTAGCTTTTCAAAGCTGCCTGTTTCAAATACATGGCGTATGCGCTGGAGCATAAACCATGCAGTTGCTTGACGTACCTTTATGAACTTAGAGAGCTGGATTGAAGATACGCCCTTTTTGATACTTGTACATAGATAGATTGCTAGTAGCCATTTACGCAGAGGTATTTTGCCGTCTTCAAAGATACTGCCGACACGGACAGTGAATTGCTGCCGACATGAGGCACATTTGAATAGCTTGCCAGCGTTCTTACCGCTCGTGTACTTATACGCCTTGCCGATAACGCCACATTGTGGGCAAGTTATCTCGTCTGGCCAACGACGCTCTTGTATGAAATCCCGACAAGACTGCTCGTCAGGGAATCTGTCTAGTAGTTCGATGAGGTTCATATCTTCCATACTTCCATTGTACACCTCTGTTATGGGTGTGTAAAGCGTATAATTGCCTATTTTTATGATAATATATAGATATAATATATGCCTAATTTTGAACATCCAGCATCACCCGAGTTATCGCTTTCTCCAGAAGCGATTGAAAATATTCGTGAAGAACTGAGTGCTTCATTGACACTACGGGGTGTCGAGAAAGAGATGACGGATGTGTATCCTGCGTATGGTCAAGCAGCGCCACTGTCCTATTCATACAAACTCAATCAAGATACATTAGTGGCGACTGGTTTGATAGGGCGCGACGAGCAGATAGAGCCAGCGGACTGCGAGGCTATGTATGTGACAGAGTGCCTGCTCGACCCAGATGATCCGACGAGCGAATGGCAGCCGTCGCTTACTGTTGCGGTAAAGACGCGGCTTCGTACAGCAAGCGATAAGCAGATATGTCGGTTGGAGAAATGGTACATTGGTGCTGCAAAGGGTCGTATGTTGCGAGGTGAACGTTTTGTTGAGTTTTCGGCCGGCGAAAAAAGGATTAGTCCCGGGATGATTCCACATGATCTTTTCGGTGATGATGTTCCGACAAATGTTAACGATCCCCGAGTTGCGCGCCTCCTTGATGATCTAGAAGAGAGCTTTCATCCACTATTAATAGACGATAATGACAAGTTGTTGAATCTTGCACGGTACATTCGTCAAGAGCCAGCACCGCTTGACGAAGTGTAGCATCTCTGTTACAATGGCTAACTATGATAACAAAAGATAATAAAGCGAAGGCAATTGCTTTGACTCAGGTCGGCAAAAATGACGTCGGGAGCCCACAAGCTCAGGTGTCGATTTTGACGGCTCGTATCAAAGAGGTGACTGAACATCTCAAGGCTAATAAGCACGATCACATGGCGCGCCGCGGTCTGATTCAGATGGTAGGAAAGCGTAAAAAGCTTTTGAAATACCTCGAGACAAACGATTTTGACTCATACAAAGCAACGCTCGACAAGCTAGGTTTGCGTAAGTAAGCTAACAAAGATATAGAGAAAGCCTCTTCGGAGGCTTTCTTTTTTATGACGCAAAACATCATATATGAACGCGCTAGTGTATAATATAGACACAATGTAGCAGAAAAGGAGCACTATCATGTCGCTAGGGCAAACTATGAAGCTGAAAACTTCACAAGGGCTTGCTATTGAGCTCGCACCGTTCGCACGCGAGGACTTACAGGTCTTCGTTGAAGGATTCTCACGAGAAGCAGTAACGCAATATCTTAGTGCTCATAAAGCGCAGACTATTGAAACGGAACAAGAGTGGTACGATAAAATAATCCGTGATAGCTCAGTGCTTGTATGGGGTATATGGGTGGTAGAAAATGAAACTCGAACGTTTATTGGCAATACGTCACTGACAAAGATCGAAAAGAAGCACGTACATCAAGCAGTAAGCGGAAGTGTTATCGTTGATACCTCGTACTGGGGGCGTGGTATTGCGACAGCCATCCATAAGGCGCGGACATATTATGCTTTCGAAAAGCTCGGACTACATCGTATTAGCTCTGAAGTGCTAGAGGGTAATATTGCAAGCCAAAAGGCACTAGAAAAGACAGGGTACCGGTATATTTATACAGAACGCAACAGAATGTTCACAAATGGAAAATTGCGACATTCGGATTGGTTTGAATGTCTTAACCCTGCAGAATGGGCGTGGCGTCAGTGGTGGGGTGAGGATCGGCCACCGAAAAAGGCGATTGAATCGCGGCGGCGCACAGCTGATGCTATGGAGTGGGCAAAGCTGCAGGTTGAGCTATAGATAGTCTGCTACTTGCTATTACGGCATAGTAGACATTAGTGTTATAATCTGGAGTATATATGATCTATGTTCGATCGTACCATTCCGTTCGAGGATTTGCTCTTCCGACGATGATTATTTCATCAATTATGCTTATGATGGTTCTTCTTGTTGCAGTGTCGGCGACAGTATCAATCCGTGCGGGTCTTTATGCGCAGTACTACAATAAGCTTGCTCGTGAAGCGGCTGAATCTGGGGCGGAGTATGCAATGGCTTGTTTGAGAGATAATGACATGGCTGCACGTTGGAGTATTACAGGTAGGCCTCTCACGCCTGGAACAGATTGTAATGGCAACGTTGTGAGTGGACGCACTACGACAGTATTCGCCAATAGCGCACTACAGACACGATTTTCTGTGAGTGTGCCACAGACTCAAGGTGCTGTGCAATATGTTGTCGTCAATGGGTATACTGAATTACGTCGCCAATCAGGTGGTGCTGTGTGGAAGACGTATACTCAGCAAGTTACGGTGCGTACTGGATCTGATGCGAAAGTGAACAATGTATCTTTTGGTTATAACGTATATACTGGTGGTGGAGTTTTCTTTACGGTTATAGATAATTATGGCAAGGCAAAGTCGGTGGGGTCAAATTCGTATGGACAACTTGGGTTTGGAACGGTAAGTTCTGCGCAGAGTGCACCTGTTGCATTTAATATCACGAGAAGGGCGGTAAAGGCCTATATAAACTTTGTATCTATCGGCACGATGTTGTTTGTGAAGGATGAAGTGGGCGATGTATGGGGTGCTGGTGACAACTCAAGACGAGCTCTAGGCAACGCGAGTGCTGCAAAGGGGAATGTGAGCACGCCAGTGAAATTTCAGCTGCCCTCGGGAGTGAGTGCAAAGAGCGTATCGTCTGGGTGGTCGACCTTTGTGCTGGCGTCGGATAACAATATTTATGCGGCGGGAGATTGCGACTGGGGCATGCTTGGAACAAATTACACTGCAAATGCATGTCAAGATCAAATTGTGCCTAAGCGTGTTGTTTTGCCAACGCCAGTGTTGTCAAACGCGAATACAATTCCTACGGACCAGATAGTACAGGATAGAAACAATGCATATGTCATTATGGAAGGAGGTGCGGTGTATGGATGGGGTATTAATGATTATTTTCAACTAGGGTCAGCAACGCTTGGTGGTTATTCGTCTGTTCCTGTGAAGATAGGAGACTTTGGTGATAGTGGCAAACCAAAAGCGATGCAGCTAGCTTTTAA
>JBATSI010000010.1:0-1974 GCA_049293215.1 Saccharimonas sp. (SeqCode)
CTTGAGTACCCATATAAACACCCAATAGTGCCACTACCCCCACGGCAATGATACTCACAAGAATAGACAGTGAAATCACTTGATTTCGTAATTTCTGCGCCTTAAGAAATTCTCGTTTTACATCAGGGATAAGATTTACTTCAATCATGATCGGTTACTCCGTTTTGCTAAACCTATAACTGTAGCAAATTCAGATGCAATACCAGATAGATGCTGCTGATCTGTCTGAGACATTCGTATACCCTGCCAAGGGTCGGCGGATGAAGCTGGAATACCAACTTTGCCGGTAATATACTCGCCCAGGCGTGGAATAACCTCTCCATATCCAGTCATGAGGATATTTCCTACAGCAACACTAGGATAGCGTGTCTGGAAAAACTTGACTGATTTGTTGACTTCACTCGCAAAATTATCAAGTGAATTATCAATTGCTCGAAGAACCTGGCCCTCTAGTCTATCTGGAGCCAATCCAAATTTAAGAATAAACTGCCGTGCTTGGTCTTCTTGGACGCTAAGATTCTGAACTGCCGCCTTCACTAAGCTATTAAGTCCTGTTGGAATTGTGCGAATAAGTCGTGGAGCCTCGCCATACGTAATAGCGATGTCCGTAGAAAGCTCTCCTATGTCGATGAGAAGTGCTGCAGACGACGCCATCTGAGGATTTACCAACGCACGAATCATTGCGATTGGATCTGGTTCAGCGGCAATTACATTAAGCCCAAGGGATTCAATAAACTCGAGCCGTTCTTCGCTATAATCCTTTGCAACACTCGTGATTAGTACTTCTTGTTGATTCTGTGCATGAAGTGATGGCCCAAGAAGTGCCCAATCTACTTTTGCATCATCAATTGACATAGGAACGTACTGATCGATCTGATACTTCATCGTTGCTTTTAGTTCAGCATCTGAAACCATCGGTACATCAACGACAGTTGTAAAAGTCTTGCTCGATGGCAGCCCGATTGCTATGTTCTTGGTCTTGATACCACTCTGTCCAATCGCTGTCATGATGACTTCACCAAGACGACGCTTTGCCTCTGGTGAATCACTTGCGGTTACTCTGCGATCTACTGGAGCATAGCCATACGCCTGCAAGCTCCATCCGCCCGCTGCACCACCAGAAAGCTGCAATACGCGCACCGCGTTTGTTCCTATATCTAGTGCAAAAAAATCGCCCGACCCTTTTTGAAATTTCATATTAACTCTATTATACATAAGCTTTATTGATTTATGCAATAGCAAAATCTATAAAACGAACATTGCTCCGTGTTGACTAAAACCTTGGCGCTGCCTCCATCGTTGCTGCTGTCTCCATTTCAAGACCACTTCTTGTGGCAAAGGAAGATGCCCACAAGAATATATCGGCTCGTTGGTTTATGACTTCTGCGGGTGCTGCGAGATTGTCTTTCTCCGCCCCTGCAGTGCGACGGAGCTGGAGCTGTCGCGCGGTAATAGCTCCATTAATCGTGAGTTTTTTGTCACAGTTCGTCGAGCGAAGTCCAGTATAGTACGGGCTTGCTGGTGAACCGCATGTCGATACGACGCCCTGTGCGGTAGAAGATGTAGGAGTAGCAATCAGCCATCCGTTTACTTCGGTAACAGCCTCCGCTATATTGATATTCTGGGCTGCAATAACAAGCTGTGATGCTTCTCGCGCACTCCCTATAGTCTGTCTCGCATACGTGATATTGCCTGTGATCGTGACGGTTCGGCTCGTGTTAACGATCAACGTTGTACCAGCCTGTAATGTCCCCGAAAGGTTTAGTACATTACTTCCCTGCACCCGTACAATATTCGTTGTTCCTGCGGGATAGCTCCCAACGTTGATACTACTGGTACTCGCAGGAAGAGTTTGTGTTGCTGTGCCAAAGTTTGGTATTTTTGCTGTCGTGTAATTTGCCCACCGACCTGGTACTGCTGCGGTATTTGCAAACGAGAGGAGCGCTCTATTGCTGCCGACGCTACCTCCCGTCG
>JBATSI010000011.1:0-2691 GCA_049293215.1 Saccharimonas sp. (SeqCode)
ATGCTATCGTATCTCTTTAGTATAAGCGATAACGTGAGAATGAGAAAGAGGCTAACTTTCGGGTGTTGGGTTGTCGGTAGCGTGAGGTTTGCGCATTGTTTCTGGGTGTATAGTCCTTTCCTCGGGAAATGTTTGTAGTGGAGCGTTGTGAAAATCGGTGGCGTGGATGTTAAAATATGGTTGACGTAAAGAAAATTTTCGCTCTTCAAGCGTGGCTACGTATTTGTCGACCGATTGGATAAACTCCTGCGTCGGAAGAAGGAATTGCTTAGGGCCGAGATAGTGCACTTCGTCGAAATAACGAATAACTGCGACGCGTGCAATGGTAGCTCCAGTGAGAGCTCGCTGTCGTTCAAAGACGTAGTTTTCCGGTCCCTCGTCTAGTCGTAAGTTTGTCGTTGGATGCATATATGAACGAATTCTACGCAAATCGACAGCAAAGGCTAGTTCTGGATTGTCTCGCCGAGAGGATGCGAGATGTCCGACAATTGGCGAATACGCAAACTCATCTGCAGAAAATGATGATTTTGGTGAATTGTAGGTATTGATTACGATTTTTCTCGTTTGCTCCTCGAAACTAACAGTTTGCGGGCTAACGGCAAGCCATTCACCGGGCGCAAGATCACAGATTCGTCCTTGTGGTTGCTCAAGGTAATTGCCGTCTACAGCGGGGGCTGTATGTTGGTCGATGATTCTATCAAAAATTGGGCCATCGTAGTCTTCTCTCATAAGTATATTATTGACAAAATATCAAAATAATGCAACTAGTTGAGTGTCTATTTTTTGAGAGAATCGAATTTCTCGCTCATCGTAGGATTTCCACGCGTTAACTTCTTTACCGTCAAGTCCTCTGCCTTGTTGTTTGCGATGCGTAAATTGTCTTCGCTTCTCAAGAGGTTTTCTTTGGTCTTTTGGAGTTGTGCGATTGATTTATCGATACTGTCTATTGCTGTTTTGAATTTTTCAGATGCGAGACGATAATTTCTTCCAAACGAATCACGAAAATCGTTAAGCTGGCTTTCGAAGTTTGTTACATCGATATTTTGAGATTGCACAAACGCAAGCTCAGACTTGTATTTGAGTGAATTAAGCGCAGCGTTGCGTAGCAGTGTAATCATAGGAATGAAAAACTGTGGACGAATGACGTACATCTTTTCGTAGCGATGCGACACATCAACGATCCCGGTATTGTATAGCTCGCTCTCGGCTTCGAGGAGTGTTACAAGGATGGCATACTCACACTTCTTTTCGCGTCGATCCTTGTCGAGCTCTTTGAGAAAATCCTCATTTTTGTGCTTTGTAGCGGTCTCGTCACCCTCGTTTTTCATCTCAAACATAATGCTGATGATTTCGGTTCCCTGCTCGTCTGTCTCTCGATAAATGAAGTCGCCCTTGCTTCCGGAGCGCGCGTCGTTATCCTTCTCGAAATAGGCGTTAGGAAATGCAGTCGCACGCAAGCGATTAAATTCTGTTTCGCAGTGCTGTTCGAGTGTCTCGCCGATCATTTTTGTTGATAGTTTTGCCTTGAGATCTTTGTAATATGCGATCATTTCATCTTTGGTTTTGAGCTCATGCTCGAACTTTTCTTTCAGCGACACCTCAAGTAGCTGTTTTTCGGTATCTTTTGTCTTGATACTATTGGCGAGCTGATCTCGCTCTCGCTCAAGCTTCGCGACTGCTTCGGTAACGGCAAGCTGTTTTTCAGTGGTGGTGGCTTGAAGCTGTGCGTGCAAAGCTGCTATTTCCGCTTCTTTCTTCGCGATATTGGCCTGCGCTTTGTTTTCTGCCGCTGCTTCAGCAAGTTTCGCAGCAGACTGCTTCTCGCGCTCAAGCGTGTTAACGCGCTCAAGTAGCGTTTGCTCCTTGAGCTTTGCTTCGAGCTCTTTTTCGCGCTCAATCGTTTGCCGAACCTTAGTAATCTCTTCTTCGAACTTATCCTTTTTGATAGAATTAACAACGCGCACAACCGTCGATGCATCGATATCCGTCTCATGAATTGAGCGTAGGTCTATCAGATCGCCTGTTTTGCCGTCTTCCTGCAATACGAGCGTATGTTCATCTTGGATGGATACGTTGAGTTTTTTCATCTCCTGCCTAATCTTGTACGGCTCGCTCGTGAGCCCATTTAAAGTTACTAATTATTTCGTCATCACTCATTGCATAGACATTTCGAAACCTCACTAGTGGTAATCCAATCTGTTGCAAGATTTCCGTCTTTATTGTGTCAGCCGCACGACTTTTTTCTGTGTCATGAGTTTTATCATCCAACTCCACAGCATACACTGCCTGAAGCGTCTCTGGATCAACCAGGACATAGTCAACAGAACGACGGTTCAAGCGTTGAAATCCTGCCTTCCAGTATGACCCTGTCGTTTTATTTGTTGCTAATGAAGAAAGATGTATTTGAGGAAAAATAAGATATCTGTCGCCAACAACTTGTTGCAGTCTTTTATAGAAATCGACTTCCGCACTTGTCATAATTCCCTGCTTGCGCACATATACGTACGGCGAAACGGGACCGGCTTGGCGAGCAGTTCGCTTTGTCGAGGCTGACGTCACAATAAACATAACCAAAATAATAATAACGATAGCAAAACCTAGAAGAATACCCATATTCTCAGTATACCGCACATTGGGTCATACCTTTACAAGTTCACCCCACTACTCCCAGATAGTAGTCGGATTATGTAC
>JBATSI010000012.1:0-13617 GCA_049293215.1 Saccharimonas sp. (SeqCode)
TACTATAGAAAATACCTACCCACCAATAGATAAGAATAAATTTGCAAATATTTTTGATAGATTCTATCAAGTTGATGAGTCGCAGCATGGTGAAGGCTATGGTTTGGGGCTATCCATTGCTGATATAACGGCTAAAAGAATAGGTGCGGATGTGTCACTTTATCAACGTGATAATATGGTTGTTGCAACGCTACTTCTAAAAAACGAATGATTCATGTGCATAGCGAGCATAGTATGCCATACTTGAGGGATGAGTTTGATAGTAAACCGCAAATTCCCTGCTTTTCTTGATAACACCGTTGATCAAGTAGCGCAAGATCTCCTAGGATGCTACTTGGAGCGAATGACTGCTGATGGGGTGATAGCCGTTAAGATCGTTGAAACAGAGGCTTATGACCAGGATGATCCAGCGAGCCATGCCTATAGAGGCATGACGCAACGAAACAAGACGATGTATGGACCGAGCGGACGCTTGTACGTATATTTTACCTATGGTATGTACTATTGCTGCAACATAGTGACAGGCCAGGAAGGATATGGCGCTGGGGTCCTTATTCGTGCAGTTGAGCCAATGAATGGAATACAGCTAATACAAAAAACGCGTCAAAGGGCGAAAGGCGTAAATATAACAAATGGACCCGCTAAACTATGTTTGGCGCTCATGATTGATAGATCGCTCGATGGACATGATCTACGTAAATCACCGTTAAAGTTATTTGTGCGACAGGATTCTGTCAGGCCAATGATTACCCAGACAACACGTATCGGAATATCAAAGGCAAAAGAAAGACGTCGTCGTTACTACATTACAGATAATCCATATGTTTCATCAAAGTAGACACCATCAATGATAAAGCATACAATATACATATGATATATCTAAAACGTGTCTATGATAATCCAAAGGCAACTGATGGACTGAGAATTCTCGTTGATCGCTTGTGGCCGCGAGGACTCACAAAAGAAAAGGCTCGCGTTGACCTCTGGCTAAAGGAGGTTGCACCCTCTACTGAATTGCGAAAATGGTATGATCATGATCCAGCAAAGTATGAGCTATTCAAGAAGCGATACGAAGCCGAACTACAGCAGAACCGTGCACTTGAGACACTCCAGTCTGTGCTACAAAACCACCCTGTCGTAACGTTGCTCTATGCCTCAAAGAGTCCGTTTAATGATGCTAAGGTGTTATATCAATTTCTTCACAGAGAGAGTGGTGCTTAAGAAGCTATGCAATCTGTTGTATAACCAGTAGTATAATAAGATATATGAAAAAAAGGTGTGGGGACGACGGATTCACTATTGTAGAGCTCCTGATTATTGTCGTTATCATCGCAATCCTTGCAGCCATGGGCGTTGTTGGCTATAACGGTATACAAAAACGAGTAGTTGTTGCTGTTCTTGAGAGTGATCTCTCAAATGCCGAGAAGGCGGTTGAGCTTGAGGCGGTCGATGCGTCCCAACCCCTAGACGACATTCCAGCAACATTCCATGCATCACAAGGAGTGACACTAACGTACATCTCCTTAGGTCGGTCCCATTATAGCAACCTTAACACGGTACAAAATGGCGTCCTTTTTCATACACTATGTGATGAATTGGCGAATGACCCTCAATACGCAACAATTCACGCCAAAGATGGAAGCGCGTCAGATTCGGTCGTCATGACATGTGACGACAGTGTTGATGCGCACAGTTTACAGATTACGGGATGGGATACAAAGAAATGGAGCACACCGCTCACAAAAGAGGCGATTGAAGCCTACCTTGCAAGCGTCCCTGCGGATGCCTGGTGGACAGATAAGCAGAAGGTCATCCGTAAGTTCTACACAACACTTATCTCGCGTTTTTCTGCAAGTGGTGGAACGTGGCCGATTCAGTCGTTTTGGGATCCATGGGCAAATGAATGGAATGGCACAAAAAAAGAAACACTACCTGTAGCTGATAATGATGATGTTGAGAAGTATTGTATACAAGCGAGCCACCAGAAGTTCCCTGAAATAATGTATCACGTGACATATCGTGATAAAACGGCAAAAGAAGGATCCTGCGAATAGTGTTTATCTATTTTGATGTAACGGAATTGGCAAATTGCACCATTGCATCAAGCGCTTGTTTGCCTTCTTTTGTGTCGAGGTTAAACTGATACTCGTGGTTAAGAGTAGGAGTGTAGTTTTCCGGATAAAAAAGAGTCGTTGTTGTTACGTGCACCTTTTCGAGGGCATGCGCAAGATTGATAGAATGCTGGAGTAATGGATCCGCGTTACCTGCGGTAATAAAGCTTGGTGAAAAGTCAGATGTTACAAACTGTGGTATTGATGCATACTGCAAATGAGGATCTTGATAGAAATGTTTATCTCCGTTGTATGACCACAAAAAGAGGCGAACGAGCTGGGCACCTTGATCGGTGCTTTCGGGATTAACAAGTGATATATCGTATGGTCCACAATTAAGAAGAAGTCTTGCAATTTGGCGAGGACCAACAGTGGCGGCGATGCCGAGTTTTGATGCATAGCCGCTATTAGTATTAATAAGCGCTACTTGTGCAGCAATTTGTGCGCCAGCAGAATCACCGGCAAGGATGAGCTTGTTCTTGTCAATGCGGAGTTGATCGCTGTGGCGAGAAAGATATCCGATAGCATTATTCACCTGCTGGACGGGAAGCGGATAGTGTTTTTTTCAGGGGCAAGTGAATAGCCGACCATAGCAACAGTGAATCCTTTAGATGCTAGGATATTTGCCCATGGAGCGTTGTCGTCTTTATTCCCCGCGAGCCAGCCACCGCCATGTACCCAGACGATAGTTGTAGTCGGATACTTGCCTTTCGGACGATATATATCAAGAAATGCGTCGTTATCGGAGGCGTCGTAGTGTAGGTCTTTTTCGACAGCTACTGTGTCTGAGGTGTATTTTGCGAGGATTTCGTTCATAGCGACACCTCCTTTTTCAAACTGATTTCTTAGAGGAGCGCTGATGGCCAGGGGCTCACTTGAAATGCAATGTAAATACATATGCCAGCTAGGCACGCCATAATGCCAACACCAGCCAGAATAAATAACGCACGGCGGATATATACGTTTTTTATTGTATGCTGAGCAGGAGCTTTCTTTTTCTCGCGATCATTGTTGTAGCTCTAGTATAGCGTAAAAAGCACAAGTAGTATAGATTATATGTCGTGAGCAAAATGGTATAATAAGAAGTATGATTGAAGTATCCCATGTAACAAAGCAGTATGGCAAAAAACAAAACATGTTTATTGCTCTTGATGACATAACGTTTTCCATACCAGATGGCAAAAGTGTAGCGATTATTGGTAAGTCTGGCTCTGGTAAGTCGACTCTTATGCACATCATGAGCGGGCTAGACCATCCAAACAGCGGAAAAGTTATTATAGATGGCGAAGATATTTCTCAAATGAAACAAAAGCAGGTTGATCGTTTCAGGGCAGAGAAGATTGGCTTTATTTTTCAAAGCTTTTTCGTCCAAGGAAATGAAAGTGTATACAACAATGTGAGTTTGCCACTTGAAATTGCCGGTGTTTCTCGTACAAAACGGAGCGATCGAATCAAAAAGGCGCTCACGAGTGTTGAGCTTGCGGACAAAATTAAAAATAAAGCAAAAGATTTGTCTGGTGGACAAAAGCAACGCCTTGCTATAGCGCGAGCGATTGCTAACGAACCGCGCATTATTTTTGCCGATGAGCCAACGGGTAATCTTGATAGCGCAACGGGCGATAAAATTGAACGTCTTCTCTTTGCCTACAATAAAAAACGTGGCGCAACACTTATTATTGTCACGCACGATCCTGATTTGGCAGCAAAGTGTGACGTGCAACTTCAGATAAGAGATGGAAAAATTATATCAGAGCAGGACAAAAAACGGGAATCGGCGACGCCTCGCTCCCGTACTCGAACGACAACGCGACAATCACAAAGGAGAGTTCAATGAAATTAGCAGATACGATACAGCGAGCGGGAAGAAGTCTTCTCCAGGCAAAGGTTAGGACATTGTTGACGAGCCTTGCTATTGGTGTTGGCGCATTTACTATTACGCTCAGTTTTGCTGCTGGAGCTGGCGGTAAGAATTTCACGCAAGAGATTGTAAACGCAAATACAGATGCCAAAGAGATAGCAGTGAGTAAGCCACAACCGCAATCTGCAACCGGACCACAAAAATACAGTGAGATGGGGTCAACGAGTAGCACTGAGGGCTATCAGATGCTAACAGATAAAGATATTTCACAACTTTCATCACTTGATCATGTTACATCGGTGGTCCCTAGCTATTCACCGCAAGTGCAGTATATTCAAGGAAAGAATAAGGAAAAATACAAAGTTTCTTCGATTCAGACGTTTTCTCCAGGGATATCACTTGAATATAAGGCCGGAACCTCTGGCGGAGAACTTTCAAATAACGAGATCATCTTGACAGAAGAGTACGCTAAGGCTTTGGGGTACAACCAGAACCAGGACGCTATTGGTGAAACAGTAACAATTCATGCAGCCAACGCCGCTAGTCTTGCTCATACGCCAAAGACTAAAGATTTCTCATTTATTGTAAAAGCAGTAAGCAGTCCTGATGGATTTGCCTTTCGTTCACAGGGATCGCTCCTCTTGTCGCAGACTGCAGTCGAAGATATATACGATTTTGTCATGGAAGGATCTACTCAAAAGGGTACGTATTATCTTGCTTCGGTAAACGTTGAGGATGCAAAATACGCCAAAGATGTTAAGGATGTGTTGGTCAAAAAAGGATACGAAGCACAGACGGCCACTGATATTCTGGGGTCGATCAACACCTTTATTAATGTTCTTATGGCAGTTCTTATTGGATTTGGTGTACTAGCGATCATTACGTCAATATTTGGAATTGTGAATACGCAGTATATCAGTGTCCTTGAGCGTACGCAGCAGATTGGTCTTATGAAAGCATTAGGTGCGCGTGGGAAAGATGTTGGACGCCTCTTTCGATTTGAGGCTGCCTGGATCGGTTTCTTGGGTGGAGCAATTGGTGCGGGGCTGGCAATTTTTGTGGGCTCAATAGCAAATCCAATCATAAGTGAAAAGCTTGATTTGGGCAGTACGTACCTTCTTATTTTTCAACCATTTGTGCCCGTCTGTATTGTTCTTGGCTTGATGATAGTTGCAATGATAGCAGGTTATTTCCCAGCTCGAAAAGCAGCCAAGCTTGACCCAATTGAAGCATTGCGAACGGAATAGTATATATCGGTATTGTTGTACTATTTTTAAGATTAGTGCTTATGCTATAATGAGCCTAAAGCAATAGATTGAGGGCTGTATGACAAGAAAAGAATATCGTCAATTAATAAAAAAATATAAACAAGCTGCAAAGGAAAAATATAAGAAGCTTGCTCTCGAACGGCGGAAACGACTGAAGCTTCCGATATCGGAACAAATTGAATTACTAAAGAAGGATCGTAAGCAGCGCAAAGCTTGGAGGCGACAAATTCGATCGATAGAAGATACGGCGGAACGAAAGTCTCAGAAGAAGGGGTACAGGAAATTTCGTCGACTGCAACATCGAAAATACAAGATAGCGATTATTGTTGCGGTTATGCTGTTTGTTGGGTATTGGTGTGGTGTGTGGTATTACACGGCAACTCGACCACTTACTCCTGCACAGCAGGCCGCGCGCGCCCAGTCCGAAGCTGTTGCTCGGAAAGCGATGGACGAAGGAATGGTGCTGCTGAGGAATGAAAATCAGACACTACCGTTAAAACAAAAACACGTGAGCGTGTTTGGTGTTGGATCTGTGCGACCGGTTTATGGTGGAGGCGGTGCTGGGGGAATAGCAGCGGGCTCTTCGGATAGTTTGTATACAGCGTTTGATCAATCTGGTATCCAGTACAGTAAGCCGTTATATAACCTCTATAGTAACTATGCAGCGACCGGAAAGGCCTCGACAGCTGAATATAAACAGCCAGGAAAGTCATTGCTTGATACGCTACTACCAAGTATCTCAGGATTTTTGCAATCAACACCAAAAGAAATGCCTGCAAGCGAACTGTCAGACGATGTTATGAATCAAGCTGCTGCAACATCAGATACTGCCATCTACGTATTACCGCGCACAGGGACGGAAGCGATTGATCTTAAAGTTGATGAGTTGCGGCTCTCTGACAATGAACGTCAGACACTTCAAAAGTTAGATAAAGCATTCAAACACATTGTAGTAATTGCAAATACAACAAATACAATGGAACTTGGTTTTGTTGAAGAATTCTCGCACATTGACTCAGTGCTATGGGTGGGAGCTCCAGGAGAACTAGGGTTTCGCTCCGTTGCAAATGCATTGACGGGCGAAGTGACACCTTCGGGCAAATTGACAGATACATATACATATAATCTCGAGTCAAACCCTGCTGTAGTGAATACGGGAAACTTCCAGTATCGAGATAAAGACGGCAATGCCGTTCGTCGATATTTTGAAAACAATCAAGAGAGTATTTATGTCGGGTATCGTTATTATGAGACATTCCTTTCGGAAGAAGAGTACGCAAAAACGGTTCAATATCCATTTGGGTACGGACTCTCATATACAACGTTTAATTGGTCGGTTCAGTCCACTAAGGCAAACGCTCATGAGATTACAGCTACGATAAAAGTGACAAATACGGGTGCGTATGCTGGCAAGGACGTTGTTGAGCTGTATTATACGTCGCCGTTTACTCAGGGAGCAATAGATAAATCGACAATAGCACTGGGTGGTTTTGCTAAAACGAAACAATTGCAACCAGGCGAGTCGGATACAGTAACGGTCACTTTTTCAACAGACTCTATGGCGTCATACGATGATCAGACTGCTCGGTCGTGGGTGCTTGATAAAGGTGATTATCTCATCAAAGTAGGCCATGACGTTCATCATATCATGCACACCTTTACTTATACGCAACCATCAACAAAAGTGATAAAAACAGACGAAACGACAGGCGCAACGGTTACAAATCAATTTGATGGTGTACGAGGTGATATTACTTACCTTTCCCGATCCAACCCGACAGATACTATGCCAACGAAGCCGAGCGACAAAGACTATATACTTCCAGACTCAGTGGTTCAGGCTGACTACAGACATATTGTAAAGAATCAAAATATACCAACGACAGGAGCAAAGAACAATATTTTATTAAAGGATCTCAAAGACCTTTCCTACGATGATGCAAAATGGCAAGCATTTCTTGATCAGCTAACAGATAAAGAGCTTGTATCGTTAGCTGGTAATGGAGGGTATTGGACGATACCGATTAAACGCTTAGGTATTCCGAAGACCACAATGTATGATGGACCTGCAAGTATTCGTAGCTTCCTAGGAGCATGGTCGACGGTGGCCTATCCGGTGCCAGTTGTGTATGCATCAACGTGGAATACGCCACTCGTTGAAGAAATCGGTGCGGCTATGGGCAATGAGGCAAAATCATTTAACGTTGATGCCGTATACGCACCATCGCTCAATATGCATCGCTCCCCACTTGGTGGTAGAAACTTCGAGTATTTTTCGGAAGACCCGCTTGTCGCAGGCAAAATGGGTGCAGCATATACGAGAGGGATTCAGAGCACTGGTCGAGTAGCAGTCATGAAGCACTTCGTTGCCAATGATCAAGAAACAAATCGCGCAAACTATGGGTTGTATGTGTGGACAACAGAGCAATCACTTCGTGAGATATATCTAAAACCATTTGAACTAGCGGTTAAAGAAGGTGGCGCGCATGGAGCAATGTCAGCCTTTAACCGTGTTGGTACAACATGGGCTGGCGGCAGTAAAGCACTCCTTACGAATGTATTGCGAGACGAATGGGGTTTTAAAGGGTTCGTTATCACCGATGCCGGTGTCGCTGGACAGGGAGATCACTTTGATGCATTACAGGCTACCGAAGCTGGCAACGACCTCATGCTCGCTTTCTTGATTGACACTCCTGGTGATAATACGTACGAAAAACAACTCAAGCAATACCTAAAAGAAGATCGAGCGGGAACATTGGGTGCACTTCGTAGTGCGGCGCATAACATTTGTTACTATATTCTTCAGACAGATAAGCTGGAGTAGCCTATGCTCAAGCATGCCAAGGTCATAAAAAAGATGGCACTTGAAGAAAAGGTGTCCCTTCTTTCAGGTGCTAACTTCTGGAATACGAAGGCCATTAGCCGACTACACATTCCAGCGATGATGCTTACTGATGGACCTCATGGCTTGAGAAAGCAAGCGGGCAAGGCAGATCACCTTGGTCTCAACGAGAGTATTCCCGCGACATGTTTTCCTACAGCATCTGCACTTGCCTGCAGTTGGGATGAGAGCCTTTTGTACCGTGTAGGTGCGGCTATCGGCGCGGAGGCTGCAAAGGAAAATGTTGGAGTATTGCTTGGTCCGGGATTGAACAACGTGAGGAATCCTCTTGGGGGAAGAAGCTTTGAGTACTACTCTGAAGACCCTTTTATATCTGGAAGGCTTGCCGCATGCTTTGTGAGGGGTGTGCAATCGTTGGGTATTGCTGCATGTCCGAAACATTTTGCGGTCAATAGCCAGGAGCATTTGCGTATGTCGATTGATGAAATTGTCGATGAACGAGCACTTCATGAAATATATCTAGAGGGGTTTCGTCGAGTTGTAAAAGAATCGTCGCCGAAGGCTCTCATGTCTTCGTATAACAAAGTAAATGGTACCTATGCCAATGAAAACCCGTACCTATTAAAAGAAACGCTATATCAGAAATGGGGCTTCGATGGGGTTGTTGTGACAGACTGGGGCGGCAACCATAATCGTGTTGCAGGACTTTTAGCGGGCAATCAACTAGAGATGCCATCAACCAATGGAATTACCGACAGGGAGGTCCTCGCTGCGGTGAAAAAAGGCATCGTCACAGAAGAAGTGCTTGATAAAAGTATTGATGCGATACTCGAGCTGACGCTTTCAACACACGAAGCAACAAAAAAGCGCAGAGAGGTAGATTACGATCGCCATCACGATGTGGCGGTTGAAGCTGCTCAAAAATCGATTGTCCTTCTCAAGAATGATAATGTGCTACCATTAACAAGCGAGACGACAGTGGCGATTATTGGTGACTTTGCAAAAATCGCACGCTACCAGGGTGCCGGTAGTTCGCTTGTTCATCCAACACGACTAACAAATGCGTATGATGCGCTACGACAAGCACATACAGCTATTGTAGGCTATGAAAAAGGGTTTCATCGATTTGGCAAGAAAAGTCGTTTGCTTCAAGAAAAAGCTCGACGATTGGCAAAAAAGGCAGATGTGACCATTCTGTTTCTTGGTCTCGACGAAGCCTCAGAGGCCGAAGGTATCGATAGAACAACACTGCAACTTCCCGAGAATCAACAGGCGTTGCTATACAGGCTTATCGATGATCAACGTAAGGTCATCGTTGTATTGAGTGGTGGGTCGCCCGTCGAGCTGCCATTTGCCGATGATGTTAGTGCAATCGTCCATGGATTTCTAGGCGGACAGGGTGGTGGCCAGGCAATAGCTGATGTTTTGACTGGTGTCGTCAATCCGAGCGGAAAGCTTAGCGTCACGTATCCTCTGGTGTACGACGATGTGCCTTCCTCGTTGTATTACCCCGGGCAAGAACTCACAGCAGAGCATCGAGAGTCAATCTTTGTCGGCTATCGTTATTACGAAACGGCACAGGTTCCCGTACGCTTTGCATTTGGTCATGGATTATCATATACAAAATTCTTGTACAGCAACCTCCGAGTCACAAAATCAGATGTTTGTTTTACAATAAAAAACATTGGTGAAGTAACTGGCGCAGAGATTGCTCAGCTGTATATAGCCGCACATGGTCAGCCAATCTTTCGGCCACGTAAAGAGCTGAAGGGATTTGCAAAGGTATTTCTTGAGCCGGGAGAATCAAAAAACGTGACGATTGCTTTTGATGAGCACACCTTTGCCTATTACAATGCGGAGGTACACGATTGGCAGGAACCGGCAGGGGATTATACGATAGAAATAAGCAGCTCAATCAATGATCCTCAACTTGCAAAACTGGTACATCGTAATGGAAAAGGGAAGTTTGTTCGTTATGACAAAAAGCGGCTTAAGGCCTACGATGAAGGAGATATTCAATACGTGAGTTCACGGACGTTTGCATTGCTTATGGGAAGGCGACTTCCCCGAGCACGATGGGATAGATCTCAAAAGGTTACTATCGATGATACTATTGCACAGTTGCAATACACTAATCTATTTGGAAAACTTTGCTATGGATTCCTGAAGGGTGTTCGTCGTATTCTCTTTTGGGTAGGTCGTCCGATAATGGCTAATAACGTTATGTTTATCATCAATATGCCATTTAACAAACTTGAAGGATATTCAGGTGGAAAGATCTCGCGTACAAAAATACAAAGATTCCTCAAACGCGTTAACCGTGCATAAAAATAGCCCACCAGTGTGGGCTATTTTAAAGAATGAGCTTATTTCGAAGACTTTTCTTTGCTGCTGACGGATATCTTCTTCGGTTCTGGAATAGGCTCTAATGGAATTGTCACCTCAAGGATGCCATCGCTAAGATCTGCCTTTACCTTGCCAACGTCTGCCCGTTCTGGCAATTGGATACGTCGATAAAAGCTACTACTACTTTCTCGTACAACGTACTTCTTTTTCTTGTCTTCTTCTTTCTCGTGTTTCTCTGCGTTGATGACAAGTGCACCTTCGTCTATTTCTACTGACACATCTTTTTCGTCAAAGTTTGGCAAGTGTGCTTCGATAACAAGGTCGTCTCCCTTTGTATATACATCTGTGGTTGGCGTACTAACGCCCTTGAATGGTGTTAGCCAATCCTCACCAAAGAATTGATGTTGCAAGGCTCGAAGCTCTGCGAATGGGTCATACTTTACTAATTTTGTCATGACGTTTCTCCTTTCGCTTTGTTATGTACTGAAGCTTTTGCTTCATACTTCTAGTATAGTTTGTTGGCACTCTCATGTCAAGAGTGCCAACAAAGATGATTATGTTGTTTTAAATACAACTTTATCATGATCTAGATTGGCTACGACAGTCGATCCGTCTTTGACATTTCCATCGATAATCTCGAGCGCTAAAGGATCGAGAATCTGTCGTTGAATTAATCGCTTAAGCGGGCGAGCGCCAAAGGCGACATCGTATCCTGTATGTGCGAGCATATGCCGCACTTCGGATGATAACGAAAGAGTAATATCCTTTTGGAGATGCAGTTGCTCAATGAGTTTGGCTACCTGGACGTCAACAATCTTGTCCATATTCTTCTCGTCTATACGATTAAATATGACGATATCATCGATACGGTTGAGGAATTCTGGACGAAAATGTGAGCGAAGGGTCTCCATCATCGTGCTTTCAAGTGCACTAAATTGCTTACCATCCCATTCCTGGATAGCACGTGATCCTAGATTGCTCGTCATAATGATGATTGTGTTGGTGAAGTTGACGGTTCGTCCTTGTCCGTCAGTGAGCCGGCCGTCATCAAGTACTTGCAAAAGAACATTGAACACGTCTGGGTGCGCTTTTTCTATCTCGTCAAATAGTATGACTGAATACGGATGTCGTCGAACAGCTTCGGTGAGTTGACCGCCTTGGTCGTAGCCGACATATCCTGGTGGCGAGCCAATGAGACGACTAACGGCATGTCGTTCCATATACTCACTCATGTCGATACGGATCATTGCGTGTTCATCGTCAAACAGTTGTTGGCTGAGTGTTCGGGCAAGTTCTGTTTTGCCAACTCCGGTTGGCCCAAGGAAGAGAAACGATCCAATAGGACGATTGCGGTCGGCGATACCGGCACGAGAACGGCGAATTGCTGCAGCAACACTCGCAACTGCCCGTGATTGTCCAATAACTCGTTGCGACAGTGCTTCTTCAAGGTGGGCGAGTTTATGAACCTCGCTTTCGACAAGTCGTTCAACCGGAATTCCAGTCCACCGTGCAACAACAGCAGCGATATCTTCTGCGGTAACTTCTTCACGGAGCAGGCGATCTTCGGCTGGTATTTGGTTGAGTGTCTCACGAGCCGCTTTGAGCCCTTTTTCTGCCTCTGGAATGTCACCATACTTTAATCGACTTGCACTTGCAAGGTCATTGTCTCGCTCTGCAATATCGAGTTGCACACGAAAACGCTCTAGTTTTTCAGTGTACGTATGGACTTCATGAATCAAGTCGCGTTCGTGCTCCCAACGTTCTTCTATCGCGTGTGCTTTTTCTTTTTCTTTGGCGACAAGTATTTCGATTTCGGCCTTTCGCGTCTTTGCTTTTTCGGTGCGGTCTTTTTTGAGCGCTCGTAGCTCAATCTCAAGTTGCAAAATACGATGGCGTCGCCGGTCGAGCTCGATTGGCACAGATTCAAGCTGCATCTTTAGTCCAGAAGTTGCTTCGTCGAGGAGATCTACGGCCTTGTCTGGAAGAAATCGGTCTGGAATATAGCGAGTACTCAGGCGTGCTGCGGCAATGAGTGCTTCGTCTTGGATCTTGACGCCATGGTGTACTTCGTATTTTTCTTGTAGACCACGTAAGATTGCGACAGTGTCATCAAGCGATGGTTCACCAACAAATACGGGTTGGAAACGACGTTCAAGCGCAGTGTCTTTCTCGATATATTTTCGATATTCTGCAAGCGTTGTTGCGCCAATCATGTGGAGTTTGCCACGTGCGAGAAGAGGTTTGAGCATGTTCCCGGCATCGACAGAACCTTCGCCAGCACCTGCTCCCACAATAGTGTGGATCTCATCAACAAAGAGGAGGATTTCACCCGCTGAGTCTTCTACTTCTTTTAATACACCTTTGAGTCGTTCTTCGAATTGACCACGGTATGCTGCGCCTGCAATAAGTGAACTGATTTCGAGGCTGATAAGCCGTTTATTTTTGAGGCTTGTCGGGACGTCTCCTTTAACAATACGCTGCGCGAGCGCTTCAATAATGGCTGTCTTCCCGACACCAGGTTCACCGATAAGCACTGGATTGTTCTTTGTCCGACGACTGAGAATCTGCATCGTCCGACGGATCTCCTCATCGCGTCCGATGACAGGGTCAAGTTGTCCTTTGCGCGCGAGCGCAGTGATGTCTTCGCCGAATTGTTCAAGTGGTTTCTTTTGTTCTTGTTGTGGTTGCATAATAAATTCCTTACCGAAGAGATACTTAATGGGTCATAGAGGAAAACTCTTCTATATAAATTATACATAATTAGCACTCTATATGCAAGAGTGCTAATCGTTAAATACAAGGATAGCCTCTCGGAAGAGGCTATAAATGTTAGCTCCTTTCGAGAGGGATTTCGTACATTTCCCCACAACCTTGGCATGTACCGTGTATTTTCTCAGCAGCCGTTGGCAGCTGCAGGAAGCAGTTCGGGCAAAGCATAACCGTAATCTGGATCTTTAGAGCCATGGGCTTGCCTGTCAGAGGTGGTCTGCCGCTGGAAGATGTTTTCCTGAATAGTTTGCCTACGGGCAGCTCCAGCGCATTAGCGATGAGCGCGGCAGTCCTTGCTCGCGGAGTTGAATTTCCGTTTTCTGTCTGGCTGATGCAGCCTATTGATAGGCCGGTTCGCTGTACTATATCCAATTGCGTTAAACCAAGTTCTTTGCGTCTGGTTTGCATGGGGTTGATCATGGC
>JBATSI010000013.1:0-27995 GCA_049293215.1 Saccharimonas sp. (SeqCode)
TTAATTTCTTTGAATTTTGCTTCATCGCCACCCTTATCAGGATGGTATTTTACAGCAAGCTTTCGAAAAGCCTTTTTTATTTCATCAGCACTTGCGTCTTTTTTGACGCCCAAAACTTCATAATAATCGCGTTTAGCCATATCTTCTAGTATAACGACTTAGCACTCTAAATGCAAGAGTGCTAAGATGAGTTCAGATATTTGAGTCTAATTCGTCCAGGCTCGCCAACCGCCTGCTTCATTATAGCCAGCACCATCTCCCACTAGTCCCGTGCTTATCGATCCGCAAACACTTGCTCCATCTCCCGTCCAGTCATTAGTTCCTGTATACTCCTTCACCGCGCCACCATTCGCTGAAGCAATATAAAACTTTTTACTCGATTTACTGACCGCAGTAACCACATAACTCACGCCATAGTTGGTGCAGTTTATAAGATTATATTTGACATTTGGTGCAACTGCATAAGCATCCTTGTTTCCAAGACGAAAACCCAACGTTGCAAGTTGATCATTGCCAACTGGATATTTATTGTTCGTACTATCAATTTTGTATAGCTCATACTTCTTCGCAAGCGTTGAAAGATCGCTTTGTATCGTCGTATCGTATGCCCTATTCTGTATGCCATTGTATGCCACGATACTAATCGCAGCGAGGATGGCGATGACGACAATGACGATGAGGAGTTCAACAATCGTGAAACCAGATGTTTTCTTGGATCTGTGTGTTGGGTGTGGATAAGATGTGAATAAACTCATGCTTACATTTAATCACCCCCCCCCGTGATGTCAAGGGAAATTAAGAGAGGAAATACCACAAAGTCGTAAACTAAGTACAGAAACGTCGTGTCTTTACCGATGACGTTTGATTCTATCTGTTTCGTCAACGATCTCCTGTCCGATGATCTCTTCGACAAGATCTTCAATCGTCACGATACCAACAATTTTGTCATTTTGCTCAACGGGAATAAGGTGCGAATGAATAGAAGGAAAGCGATGCATCATCGTATCAAGCGCGGTGCGGCTACCAACCATTTTTGTCTGATATCGCGTAAAGTCGGCCACTCGCATCGGCTGCAATCCAAAATCAATACCAACCATGTCTTTCATGAGAATGACGCCATGGCACTCAGTAAGCTTCTTGTCGAAAATAGGTACGCGACTATGCCCCTTCATCTTTATCTCTGCGACCGTCTTCTCGTCCAAAATATCATCTAGCGTCAGCCAAAAAACTTGTTTGATTGGTAGCATGATATCCTTTACTTGTTTCTCGCTTAGCTGCAGAGCGTTTTCGATAATTTCAACCTCGTCTTCATCCAACTCACTGCCATTTCCAATCTTGTGTTCATTGATAATCAGGCCAAGCTCCCGACGTGTGTGCAAACGATGACGTTCAGGACCAACCGTTTTGTCAAGCAAGACAGCAAGTGGCTTTGATAATGGATAGGTGACAAACGTCACAAAACGAATGAGCGGTGCAAGGCGGGAACATACCGAAAGCGCCGATTTAACAAAAATAGCTTGCGGTAGGACCTCGCCAAATACCACCATGAGAAGTGTCGTGACAATGCCAGCCACCCAGCCGTTGAATCTACTCTCGAGTAGTAACGTGCTCATAGATACAACCGCAACGTTCGCAAAAAGAATCGACGCGAGCGACAAATGTGCATTCTTTCGAAGCGGGAGTACGCGACGCGCTCGTTGGTCACCTAGCTTCGCTCGGCGCTGCAAGTCGGAGACCGAAAGCGCCATAAGACTAATATTAAGACCAGAGAACGTAGCGGCCGATGCTACAAGAATTGCTACGTTTATCCACAAGAATACAAGCTCCATTGACCACAGTATAGCGTGATATTGACCATAATAAAAGTGCTACAATAAAGCTATGCACCCGTAGCTCAGCTGGATAGAGCGTTGGTTTCCGGAACCAAAGGTCGTGCGTTCGAATCGCGCCAGGTGTACCAATTAATATAGGAGGTTATATGAATAACAAAATTAAAAAATATTTCTTAGAAGCATGGTGGCTTATTGTCGTCTTCGGCGCATCGTTGATGGTATTTGGCTTTGCTGCTCTCATTTTTCCAAACATGACCATTACGCTTCTTATGCTATTTCTTGCTATGCTTATCATCGTGTGGGGTGCGTCTCAAGCAATCCGGAGTTTCCAGACAAAGGATCCACAGGCTCGTGCAAGCTCTCTTGTCACTGCAGCTCTTTTAATTATATTAGGTATTGTACTCTTCCTTAACCCGACAATTAGCGTCACGACGCTCGCATTCGTTATAGGTTGGGTTGTTATGCTCAGAGGCATCGGAGATCTGATACTAAGCGCTATCTTTCCATCACACAGCCGCAGCAAGCTTCTTTGGCGTCTATCCGGTGTCGTAAATATCATAGCAAGCCTTGTTATTTGGTTTTTTCCAACGACAAGCGCACAAGTATTCACCATCGTTATCGGTTGCTACGCGATCATCAACGGCGCTATGTTGCTATGGAACGCATTCGAACTTCGTCGAACAACAGGGAAGCTTTCCTCTTAGAGGAAAGCCGCGCGCAATAGTAACGATCTGTCGCCGTTAATATTCTTGTTGCTTAGGAATGCAGACCGACGGAACCGTCCCACTGCCATTTGAAGCACAACCACCAGTCGTTGTTCCCCCTGGGGTTGTCGTTGTTCCTCCAGTTGTAGCTGGAGGACTTCCACAAGCACCGCTGCTGGGCTCTCCCGTACTCCCTTTTATACTATAGAGAACCGACGCATCAGTACTGCTTACACCCTCAGCACAAAAATCTGTGCCTGTCACGTACTTTAACGTAACAGTGACATTTCCGCCTTTTTTATAGCTATCTGGTAGCGCCGTAGCATACCCTCCGTTGAATGTTCGATAATTTTTCATAGCTGTTGCAGCCGACTGAAGTTCACTCGTCACTTCAGATTTCGCCGTTTCTTTACGCCATGCTCCATAAGCACCAATGCTAATCGCCGCTAATATTGCAATCACCACAATAACGATTGCTAGCTCGACAATGGTAAAACCTTTTTTATTCATATTTTGCATTATATCATTTATGCTTATCACATAAAATAAGACTCTGCCAAAAGACAGAGTCTTATCCTTTATAGGCTCAACGCCTACTTCTTTTTGTCGTCAACGACTTCGCCCTCAACGGCCTCGTCTTTGCCGTCTTCCTTCTTATCCTCGGAAGAATCAGACGTCTTAGCCTCTTCGGCTTGTTGCTGGTACATCTTTGCACCAATTGGCATGATGGCGTCATTTAGCGCTTTCACCGCTGCCTCGACTTCATCTTTGCTCTCTGCGTCTTTATGCTTCTCGGCATCTTTGACGGCTTCTTCGATGGTCTTCTTGTCCTCATCGGAGATTTTGTCCTTAAACTCATCTGGCATTTTCTTTGCCTGATAAATAGCATTCTCCAACTGATTTTTCGCATCAATCGTTTCGCGCTTTTCTTTATCTTCATCGGCGTGAAGCTCTGCTTCTTTTTGAGCTTTCTCTATATCCTCTTTGCTCATATTGCCAGAGTTTTGGATAGTAATAGACTGCTCTTTACCAGTACCCTTGTCTTTTGCCGTCACGTTCAAGATACCATTTGCGTCAATGTTAAAGGTTACCTCAATCTGTGGAACACCTCGTGGAGCTGGCGCAATACCATCAAGGACAAATCGTCCAAGCGACTTATTGTCGCTCGCAAACTCACGCTCACCTTGCAAGACGTGAATTTCTACTTGTGGCTGATTATCGCTTGCCGTAGAAAAGATTTCACTCTTGCTTGTTGGGACGGTTGTATTTCGTTCAATAAGCTTTGTTGTCACGCCGCCCATTGTTTCAATACCTAGACTTAGTGGCGTTACATCGAGCAATAGCACGTCTTTCACGTCACCAGTCAATACACCGCCTTGAATTGCAGCACCAACGGCAACGACTTCATCAGGATTAACACCCTGCATAGGATCCTTACCAAAGAGCTTCTTCACGCGTTCAACAACCGCTGGCATACGAGTCATTCCACCGACCATGACAACATTGTTGATGTCACTCTTTGTAAGCTTCGCATCCTTTAATGCCTTTTCCACAGGACCATCAAGTCGATCGAGCAATCCACTGACGAGCTCTTCAAGCTTTGCTCGAGTAAGACTCATCTCAAAGTGTTTTGGACCATCAGCATCAGCGGTAATGAATGGAATATTAACATCATACTCAGTAAGTGTCGAAAGCTCTTTCTTTGCTTTCTCCGCCTCATCCTTTAGCCGTTGCATTGCTGCATTGTCCTTACGAAGATCAATACCTTCTTTGTTCTTGAAATCATCAAGGAAATGATTGACAATAACATTGTCAAAGTCTTCACCACCAAGGTGAGTGTCGCCATTTGTAGAACGAACTTCAAACACACCATCACCAAGCTCAAGAACGCTAACATCGAATGTACCGCCACCAAGGTCAAAGACAACAATCTTCTCTTCTTTTCCCTTTTCAAGACCATACGCAAGTGCGGCTGCGGTTGGCTCATTGATAATACGCTTTACCTCAAGACCAGCGATTTTTCCTGCGTCTTTTGTCGCCTGACGTTGAGAGTCATCAAAGTATGCAGGCACCGTGATAACCGCTTCGGTGACTTTTTCGCCAAGGAACGCTTCTGCATCTGCCTTTATTTTGCTAAGAATCATAGCCGAAATCTCTTCTGGCGTATAGTCCTTGTCGCCCATCTTTACTGCAACACCGTTGCCCTTTTTGACGATTTCGTACGGCATGATGTCGAGGTCTTTTTGCACCTCTTTGTCACTAAACTTTCGTCCAATAAGCCGCTTTACGCCATAAATCGTGTTTTTTGGATTAGTCACGCGCTGACGCTGTGCTACTTGTCCAACAAGTCGCTCACCTTTTTTATTGATAGCGACAACACTTGGGGTCGTACGGTTACCTTCTGCGTTCGTAATAACTTCTGGCTTGCCTGCGACCATGTAGGCAAATGCGCTATTAGTTGTTCCGAGATCAATTCCAATTATTTTCCCCATATTCATTCCTTTCTTTTCATCAATTAGATCATGTAGGGTCTGTATCTATGTTAGCACTCTATGTGTTTGATTGCCAACCTTATTTAGTATAAAAAACTAGCACTCTATTGTCAAGAGTGCTAGCAAATAATCTTATTTACGAACGACACGAACCATGCTGTGTCGAACAATTTGCCCATTCAACAGATATCCCGGTTGCAGTTCTTCAGAGACAAGCTCCTTACCTTCGCCTTCATCATCCATCGAAATAGCTTCATGAAATTCTGGATCAAATTCTGTTTTCCCTGGAACGACAACGATTTTTGCAACACCAAAATCCTTGAGAAGTTTCTCGACTTTTTTTCCGATCGCTTCAACACCCTGCGTCCATGCATTGTTTTGCAACTCTTGTGGCACGTTCGCTGTCGCTCGCTCAATGGTGTCAATAATCGGCAATAGTTTAAGAATCGTTTGCGTTTTGCCAAGATCTTTTGCCGCAGCCTTTTCGCCTTCAACGCGTTTTCGATAGTTTTCAAAATCTGCTCGCGTCCGTTGCAAATCGGAAGTCAAGCCCTCTATCATCTGCTGCTCTTTATCTTTTGTTTCCTGTTTCGATCCTTTTGCCATCTCTCTTCCCCTATAATACTTTTTCTAATATCGCACCTGTTCGCTTGACAAGTTGCATTGTCCGCACATAATTCTGCCGAGTCGGCCCAATGACGCCAATGTAACTACGATCACTATATGGCGAACGAAAACGACTAATAATCAATGTTGCACCGCTGCTTTTGCCAATAGGATTTTCGCTTCCTATAAATACGTTCAGCGGCTCATTTGGCGCAGCTTCTCGAAGCCACGGTTCAATATTATCAATCAAACTGGCTACCGCACGAACATGCTCGCCTTCTATAAACTCAGGCTGGCTAAACAATTTACTAATACCATTCATGTATAGCTCCGTACCAATGGTCGCAAAGCCCAAGTTGTCGGTTAGCTCAACAAGGCTGTTGACCGCCGAGCGAATCGCCTGGTCTGCTTGATGTGCCTGCGACTGGATATGTGCATCAATCGCTCTCGCACTGCGATTGATTGACGTTGGCAGCTCACTCATTGTTGCCTCAGTAATGCCATTCACATATACCCGATAGCCCTTGTCGGTCGGAATTCGTCCAGAGCTTGTATGTGGGCTCTCAATAAATCCCATATCTTCAAGTCGAGCCATTTCGCTGCGGATTGTTGCACTCGATACATTGAATAACTTTGCAAGCGTTACACTTCCAACAGGCGCCGCAATCTCGGCGTATTGCTCAATAATTGTAGCTAATATAGCTCGTTGACGATCGGTCATAGCGGTATTGTAGCACATCATTAGCACTCATGCAAGGTGAGTGCTAATGTCTTGTATATTTCTACTATTTTTTTCTCGGAACAACCGCCTTCACACTCGCAACCATATAGCCATCAGGTTGATAGTTCGCAGCAATAGCATAGCTAGACGCGTTCTGGATAATATGCGCGACTACTGGTTTATTATACGATCCTGCGGCAGCCCACGATGCAGCATTTGCCTGATAGTCCATACCTATAATGTCCCAATAGCTCTCATACGCTGCAAGATTTCCCGACTCAACGTCAGTCTGATAGAAATATCCCCACGTCTTATATCCAGCAGCACGCATCTTGTTTGGATAATTCGCAGATACACCATATGCTTTGCCTACAATATGCTGTTGAGGAGACCCTGGAAGACCAGCAAGCATCGCGATGAATTCATCAGTATAAGCAACAGCGTCCTTGATATCGATAAATAGCACATGAGAAGGATAGTATGCTGCTACTATTTCCTCGAAACGAGCATACGGACGATTTTGCTGCGTTGGATTATTCGAAGCTGCAGCCCCACATATCTGATATTGCTGCACTTCCTCCCAAGTCATTGCATATGCTTGAAGCGTCGAAGTAGCCGCACCAAGAGAAGTCCGGTCAAGCGTCCAATCATGCAGTCCAAACCAGACTCCATCAGCTGTACGGGCAAGGGACACCTCAAATGCACCAGTACCCCAGTAGCCTGCCTGCGTATATGCATAAAGGCTCATTTCTGGCCAATCACGAGACCCACCCCGATGCGCAACAAAGAACGGAGACTGCGCAAGCATTGCAGACACACTACTATATCCATCGGGAAATGGTCGCATTTCTTCGGCGGGCAAAAGATGACCCGTCGTATCGACATAATGCGCACCCATCGTTTCGCTTAAATTGCCACCAGGCTGCACAACATACGTTTTCCTTCCGTCGCCAGGAGAAATATCCGGTTCACCAAGCGCACGAATATATACCGTTGCGCTTGACATTTGCGCTGGCGTGCCCACGTATGTTATGCTACGCAATCCCTGCTCTTGCGCATCTACATCTTGAGAGTATACGTAAAGTGGTGTACTCGACCCGCCTGCGATAGTGACACTCGCTGTTGCTACCATAGATGACATCCCGAGCGGCGCAGTAGCAATCTCGTAGCTATTTCCAGCAGTAAACTGTGCATTAAATGCCATGACAAGCAAGCTATTATTCGCCATAGGAGCACCTACCGCCGTAGACAATGTCGAACCATTACCATTACCAGATAAAACTGGAGCACTCGCCGTAATAGACGACAAGTCGGCATGACGAACTATAAACGACGCAGCGGCAATTCGACCGCCAGTAGGATCGGTGCTTACAAACGTATATGAGCTTGCCGTCTCGCTAGCGGCTACAGCAACAGGTTTTGCGTAAATGCCCGTCAAACGATATCCAACACTTGATGGGATATACTCTGTTCCAATACGCGTCCAACCAGTGCAAGCAAAGTCAGCGGTAGATGTTGATGTTTGAGCAGATACCGTGACAACAAGAAGATCGCCGTCAACAAGACCCACAGGCTTTTCTATGGTAAATGCCGTATCTTTTACAGTTTGGCCCGCCAGTGCCGTCACGATCGAATCGGTAACAACAAACGGCCGAGTTGGAATGCTGTTGAGTGGACGAAAGGCAACGAGTTGTCCGCTCGTCGTCGTAGCCGAAGCGGTGTACGTTATCTGTCGAGGGCCGGTCGAGCCAGCCAGAGAGACGACAGAATAACCCAGAATACCAGCAGTATTTGCGATAGACGCATTTGTTGTCGTACAGTATTCCTCATACTGTGTCATGAAACTCTCAATGCCAGGTATTCCTGATCCTGCAGCATTATGGCGAAACACACCACCGACCAACAATGCACCATCTGTTTGTACAGATATTTCCGGAATAGAAAGTGTCGTCGTGTTGTTTGCGTTTGTAAATTCAGTTGAAACACCGTCAATAGGATGTACGAGATCAACGCCTGTCGCTCGCGCAACAACAAACGCACCGCGAGCAACCTGCGCTGACGGTTCATGAAAATTCCAAGTAACAACCGATGGAATAGCATCAAGTGCCACCTGGTCTATTATCGCATAGTACCACATAGCAGAGTTACGAGATACGGCAAAGGTTGGAACACCCGAGGCCACGCCACAGCGAACCCATCCACTTGGTGCTACTGGCTCATCATTTCCGGTGCCAGATTGACCGCCAAACCACGCAATAAGTAAATCTCCTACAGCCAGGTTACCCAAAGAAGCTTTATTGAAACTTTGGCTCGTTCCTACCGGACTCGTATCGGTCGAGCCAAATGTTACAGAATCACCTGCACCAAAATGAAGTTGCACCGCCATAGCTCCCCCTATTGCTTGACTACTACTATTGTCCCGGCCGGCGTTCCAGCAGGAAGATCATTTACTGTATCTATGAGGATGATCGATGAAGTTGATGGAATACTTGCTATCTGAGTATCTATGTACGCCTTCGTTGCTTTCTGTGTAGCAATTTTTGAGTCACTATTTGCGGCAAGCGTAGTATCAACATCAAGCGCTGCTGTGTCAACCTTCAACCCTAGCGCTTCCTGCGCTGCTGTAGATAGTGGCTTTGATACATCACTTGTATTGTCGACATTGCCTAGCGATACCACCGCTTTGTCAAGCGTCTGCCATGTTTTATCACCTCTCCAATACTGACTTGGTAATCCTGCCACAATCTGCGGTTCTTTATCTGCCAGCCCTGGCACCGTTGGAGCTTCTGCAGTACCAGCAATATCTCCTGATAACTGAATAATTCCTTTTTGCATTGTAGAGGCGTCCGGAACGGACGCATCAAGCGTTTTCCATGCTAAGCCACTTACAGACGCTGTATCTTTGGTGAGTACTTGTCCATTAAGTCCGCCATTCACGCCTAAACCAGTACTATCAATGCTATTTGGCGCAATCTGTTTCTTTGTAACGACATTTTCTTTGAGAGATCCATCTTGTTCATGAGATTGGCCTAGATAGTCGTTCAGTACCTGGCCCCAACTCCCCTCATCTCCTCCTGGCTGTGGTAAACGTGCCATTGGCAGCTCCTTTACACGTCAGTTTGCTATTTTATACAGTGCTTATACATTTCTTATGTAACGATTCGGAGGTGTCTCTTCATAGGCACAATTTCTCTCATTATTTGTAGTAGGTTTAGTGTATCATCTATACCCTACAAGCACAAGTCTTATCGTGATTGACACGTGAGTTTATCGAGTAAATCCCTTGCGCGAATACGCGCCTCATCATCTTGCCTATTATATACATCTGGACGCTTCGTTATTTCTTGAGTAATACGGACCGTCTCGTCGAGATTGTCGTTAATAATAAAATGATAGTACGGCACTTCCAATGCATGAGTAAGTTCCTTGATAGCACTCTCAAAACGCTTAGGCCATGCCTGCTCAAAATCTTCTGGAGTCTCGTAGCGCAACGACAACCGACGTCGCCATTCATCGTAGCTTGGTGGCAACAAGAATATTGCGATCACCTGCGAAGACATCTCCTTATATTCGTCCACGCCTTGAACGTCAATGTCTGTGACGGCGATTTTCTGCTGTTCGTTGATGGCTTCTATCTGTGACACCGCTGTTCCATATATGGTTCCATGAACAAACTTTGCTTCAACAAATTGCTGCTTTTCAAGCATAGTCTGCGCCTGTGTTTCATCAATAAAAAAATAATCCGTACCATCTTGCTCCCATACCCCTTCGTTTTGACGTGGAGCACGAGTCGTATACGATACGATATCTCGATAGTCATCGCTTTGCAAAAGTCGACGTTTTACGGTATCTTTGCCCGCACCAGAGATACCCACAAGAAGCACAATCTTTGTATGTTTAATCAGTTCAATCGTTTGGTTGTTTGGAGTGTATTGTTGGACACGTTGTGCTAAATTCATACCCCAGTATAACACCTCTTTGCTACAACGAGGATCCACCGGACGACCAAACGCCCCAACCGCGATTACCACGAAAAGGATCTATGCCCGGATTTGACAGCTCAACTGATGGTACAGTCTTGCCTTGCGCAACAAGACGGACCAACTTGTAATCTACGCCTCCCGCCGAACACATATATCCATAAAAATCACCATTAATATTTGTTGGAATCGTTGGAAGCTTGCTGATGTATTCTGGCACTACATTAGGGACTTTCATTTCACCGCCCGCCGTACCAGTATAATAGCTTATCGTATCCGTGCTCGTCATATTGCACGGATAATGCCCATTATCGGCGTAGTACATGAGAATTGCTTTATTGACCGAAGCAATATCTTGCTGCATAACGCTATACCGCGCTCGATCTTGTACACCGTTATATGCAACGATGCTAATTGCAGCGAGAATGGCGATGACGACAATCACAATGAGAAGTTCAACAATCGTGAAACCAGTTGTTTGCTTTGTTTTACACGTTGGGTGTGGATATGATGTGAACAAGTTCATGCTTACATTTAATCACCCCCCCCCGTGATGTCAAGGGAGTTTGGGAACGATTTTTAATCTCGACGCAGCATCACCGTAAATGCCTCTGACGGAATGTCTACTTTTCCAAAACGCTTCATGCGTTTCTTACCCCGGGCCTGCTTTGCAAGAAGTTTCTTTTTTCGCGACACATCGCCACCGTACAAGTATCCCGTTACATCTTTGCGATATGCACCGATATCTTCGCGAGCGATAAATTTTCCACCTATTGCCGCCTGTAAGCTCACTTCAAAACTTTGGCGAGGTACGACATCTTTGAGTTTTTTTACTACCTCACGCCCCAAGCCGATGCTTTCTGAGCGATGACACATAATAGAAAGTGCGTCTACCATTTCTCCAGCAACGTAGAAGTCAACGCGTACAAGATCTTCTGCCCGATAGCCACTTATCTCATAATTAAACGACCCATACCCACTTGTTACACTCTTTAACTGATCGTAAAAGTCCGTCAAAAGGTTTGCAAGTGGCGCTTCAAAGCTAATCAATGCTCGCTCGTCTATGTAGCTAAGATTTCTCTGACGCCCACGCTTACTGACAATAAGCTGCAGTACCGCACCAATATATTCCTGCGGTACCACAATTTCACCATTGATCCACGGTTCTCGGATTTCTTGTATTGTCGCAACGTTCGGCAGTTCACTCGCGCTTTTGATATCAAGCTCTTCACCGCTTGTTAGGGTGATCTGATAGTCTGTACTCGGGTTTGTCACGACAAGATCAAGATTATATTCTCTCTCGAGTCGCTCGCGTATAATATCCATATGAAGCAACCCCAAGAAGCCAATTCGCACACCAAAACCAAGAACCGGTGAATTCTCGGGCTCAAACTGAAGAGCAGAGTCACTCAGTGATAGCTTCTCTATCGCCTCCTTCAAATCATTGTAGTCTTCATTCGATACCGGGAAAAAACCTGCGTACACAAATGGCCTCACCTCTCTATATCCGGGAAGCGGTTCAACAACTATCTTTTTACTATCTGTCATTCCGTTAGACCTCTCTTCCTATGGCGATGCTCTCAAGAGCTATAGTATTCTCGACTAAATACAATACTTTTTCATCACTAACCGGTATCAATTCATATTCAAATACTTCTTCAAAGCTCTTAAACTCTTGTTTGCTATTAGTGTTACTCAAAATAACTCCTTAGCGTCACTGTGTCGCCTACTTTTGCATCTCGGGTAGTTTTGAGGTTCGTAATGATATAACCAATCTCGCCAGTTTCCATAATAGGCTCCGGTGTCATCGCGGGAGCTAGCTTTCCAATTTCTAGCGCCAATCCGTGCGCTTTGGTTGCCATCATATAGATACTGTCATTTTTCTTAAGAATACCGTCAACAACCCGCACATACAATATCACACCACGATAATCATCGTAATATGAGTCAAAAATAAGGGCACGCGTTGGAGCATTTTTGCTGCCACGTGGAGCAGGAATGCGCTCGATTATAGCATCGAGAACTTGATCGACATTCTCACCAGTTTTTGCGCTTATCTTAATGATTTCTTCCTCGCGGCACCCTAAAAGATTCATTACCTGCTGGCTTACTCGCGGTACATCCGCTGCAGGTAAATCAACTTTGTTGAGTACCGGAATAATAGTCAGCTCTTGTTCAATCGCAAGGTATACATTCGCAAGTGTCTGCGCCTGTACACCTTGGCTTGCATCGACAACTAGCACAGCACCCTCACAGGCTTGCAAGCTCCGTGATACTTCGTAACTAAAATCAACATGACCTGGTGTATCTATGAGATTGAAATCATATCCCTTATACGACATACGAACTGGCGCAAGCTTGATAGTAATACCTTTTTCTCGCTCAAGCTCCATACTGTCAAGAAGCTGTGATTTCATGTCACGTTTCTCGACCGTCCCCGTCAGCTCCATCATCCTATCAGCCAAAGTTGACTTACCGTGATCAATATGTGCAATAATGCAAAAGTTACGAATATGATCCACGTTATTTCCTTCGGCCAAACATAATTTGTTTTGCTTTCTTGATTACTGGTGTCGCTTCTGGCAAGTGGAACCACCGACTAAATAGTACATACGCAGCGAGACTTGTCATCGCAATGACAGCAAACTTTGGAATTGTTGCAAATAGCCGCTGGTCGTCACTTTGAAGCGGAAAAATCAACACACATACGTACGAAACTATCATCGTCAGCAAGCTCGCATACACCATCTTTGTAATGCCCTTCACAAAAGCCCTATCGAATAAACGTGGGATGCGTCGCCCCATAATAAAGAAAAGGATTGCAACTTCAACGACCGCCGTAATTGACTGTGCCCATGCAAGCCCATACGCAGGATTTTGCGTTTTTGGCCATGTCGCGGTGAGATATATAGCAAGAGCGACATTCAATGTAATCGAGAATATTGAGATATAGAGCGGCGTCTTTGTATCTTGCTGTGCATAAAAGCTACGAGCCGCAATATGGTAAATAGTTCGAAAGAGCAGCGCAATCACTAACGCGCCTAGCAGCCCAGCCATTAAAAGGTCTCCACCGTTTTTGATAAAGCTTACAATATACCCTCGTCCAAAATACGTCACCACCGCAACCGGCAACGCAAGCCACACAATAACACGAATCATCGATTGAAGCTCTTTTCGGAACAAATCTTCTCGTCCTTCGCTCAGCCGCTCTGTCATCTGCGGGAACGCCGCGTTGCTAATAGCGACACCAATGAGATTAACAGGGACCATCGATAGCGTCGATGCGTTTTGGTATGCGCGAATCGTTCCACTCGCCATATGAGAGGCCAGGTTTGTCTCGACGAGTCCATTCAAATAGTCTATCCCTTGGTCAAGCGATCGCGCAGGAAGTAGTCGGAGCACCTTGCGAAAACCTTTATTCTTCCAACTAATCTTAAATTGGTAATCAAAGCCGAGGCCGAGAAGTCCAACGGAGCTAACAATCAATTGCAATATTGAACCCAGCACTACACCTAACGCAACACCCATGATGCCGCCTTCAAACACTTGCCAGCCAAATATATTAATACCTTGAGTAAAGAACAGCGCGCCAATAATAATACCAATATTGTAGATTGTTGGCGCTAATGCATAGAATGTAAAGCGTCCGATCGCCTGCTGCATACTTGCAATAACCGTTGCAATGGCAAACAAGAACGGATTAACTGCGATTACCCGCATCATACTTACCGCAAGACTCCGGCCCGATTCACTCAGGCCCGGAGCGACAATGTTGCTCACAAGAGGTTCGGCAAATATAATGATCAGGATACTCGCAACCAACGTCACGACTGCCAAAAAATTAATCATGCTGGAGCTTAGCTCCCACGCAGACTTCTTGTTTCCCGTTGCGAGACGTTGATTAAATACTGGTATAAACGAAACGCTCAATGCACCAGAAACCAATACGAAAAACATAAAATCAGGAATAGTAAATGCAACAGTATACGCATCGATACCTACCTTATAGCTATCGTAATACATCCCATTAAGCAATCGTTCACGATATAGACCAAGCAAGCTCGACAATAACGTCGAGCTTGCGAGGAGAATCGCCGCACCTTTTATAGTGAGCTTTTTATTTGCTCTCGCAACAACAGAACGAACTCTTGCGCCTCTGCTCATAGGCTATTTCGCGCTCTAGTGGAGCTTCGCCTCCGCTGGAAGTTTCGTGTCTTTAAGAATTGGCGCAACTTCATCTTCGCTAAGCGTTTCCTTTTCAAGGAGTTCGTTTTTCAAAACCTCAAGTGCATCGCGGTTTTGGCTAATAACTGCCTCAGCTCGCTTTGACGCTTCAACAACAAGCGCTTCTACCTCTTTGTCAATTTCTTCTGCCGTGGCATCGCTATACGGACGCTCATGTGTAATCTTATCAAATACCATGCCTCCAGTATCTTCGTGAAATACCTGATCACGCAGCTTTGTGCCCATACCTTGTTCGATGATCATATCGCGCGCAATCTCCGTTGCCTTGCGAAGGTCGCTTCCCGCTCCTGTTGTAATACCATCTTTGCCGTAAATAATCTTTTCAGCAATTCGTCCACCCATAGCTCGAGCAAGAATATCTTTGAATTCATACACATTCGTATAACTCTTATCCTCTGGCGGCAAAAACCATGTCACACCGCCCGTTCCACCTCGCGGGATGATTGTAACCTTATGAACAGGGTCACTGTCTGGCAATACATGTCCAACGATTGCGTGTCCTGCTTCGTGGTATGCCGTGAGCTCTTTTTCGTGTTCATTCATAACCTTTGCTTTTCGTTCTGGACCAATTGCAACCTTCTCAAATGCCTCAGTTAAATCTTTATCACTAATTTGTTTTGCATTCCGTCGCGCCGCAATAATAGCTGATTCATTTGCAATATTCGCAAGATCTGCACCACTGCTACCGGCCGTTTTTGCCGCAAGTTTATCAAGATTCACCGAATCGTCAATTGGCTTGTTCTTGAAGTGAACCTTCAAGATCGCCTCACGATCCTTACGCTCTGGCAACATAATGTTTGTGTGTCGATCAAAACGTCCAGGACGAAGAAGTGCTGGGTCAAGCACATCCGCACGGTTCGTCGCAGCAATAATAATCACGTTTGTATCAGCCTCGAATCCATCCATCTCAACTAGAATCTGATTCAATGTTTGCTCTCGCTCATCGTGGCCACCACCCATGCCACTACCACGCTTGCGTCCAACTGCATCAATCTCGTCTATAAAGATAATCGCCGGTGCATTCTTTTTCGCTTTCGCAAAAAGATCACGAACACGGCTCGCCCCAACGCCAACAAACATTTCAACGAACTCTGATCCAGAGATAGAAAAGAACGGCACATTTGCTTCACCAGCAACAGCACGCGCAAGCATCGTCTTTCCCGTACCCGGCGCACCAACAAGCAGCACACCCTTTGGAATCTTTGCACCAAGACTCTGATACTTCTTTGGGTGCTTCAAGAAGTCTACCACTTCTTCAAGATCCTGCTTGGCACTTTCGTTACCCGCAATGTCTCCAAACACAACCCGCTCTTTATCGAGACCGTAGAGCCGAGCTTTGCTTTTGCCAAAGCCCATTGCTTGGCTATTTTGCCCCTGTGCCTGACGCATCATAAAGATGAATAATCCGGCAATCAATATGACTGGCACAATGATAGTCGCAAGACTCCACAGAACTGCGCCCGTCTGTGATTCTGGACTCACAGAGACCTCTGTCTTTCCCTTTTCAAGACCTTGGTCGTATAGCGTACCACTCTCTTTCAAGCTTCGTTCCGTTGCTTTATCTTCTCCCTTTACGGTCACACGGAGATCATTTCCTTGCACCTCAATCTTCGCAATCTTACCTTCGTTAGCACGACGTACGACATCGGATACTGGTACTTCTTTAAGATTTGCCTGTGGCGACGTGACGGCCCAAAATGCCAAAATAGACAATGCGACTATTGCCCAAAACAAACTCAAACGAATAATATTACTCAGCTTCAATGGTGATTTCTTCTTCATCAGCGAACTATCCTTTCAATCTCAGAATCAAACGTATATCTCAGTTATTGTAACACTTCTATCGAGAATTTTCGAGTAGTGAAATGGAGACGAACGCCGCTACCAACGTCATATATCGTACTTGGTTTGGCTGTTTTAATAGCCAGCACCGCCCGCTCAAGTTGTGGTCGAGTAGGGCGCACACCGCCCGCTCGAGAAATCATCACTCCCAATATTTCACACGCAACCTGCGTATCTATCTGTATAAGACCATATCTCATCCCCTCGAACAAAGGTACTATCAATGATTCTTCTTCTAAAATATCCTGCTTGAGTTGTATCTGTTGACGGCGCAATGCCACGAGGCCATCCCGCCGATCCTGTGTCAGCGCTTCACCGATACGTCGACGTAGACGATTGCGCAAATATCGATCACTTTGGTTTGTTGAATCTTCCACCCATTCAAGTCGATGCCGCAAGGCGTAATCGATGAGCTGGCGCTTCGCAAACTGCAGAAGTGGGCGCCTCACATCATCTCTATCAAAGACAGCCAGACCGCGCCATCCCGTACCGCGAGACATATTGAGCGCAATTGTTTCGACAAGGTCATCTTGATGATGCGCCGTTACCACGACCGCATGACGCTGCTTTGCCTCCTTCAGTAAAAAATCATAGCGAGCTTTTCTTGCCTGCTCCTCGCTTGCGTAGGGGCCCAGTTCGTATCGTATTGACACAAACGGTACAGCATAGCGCCTTGCAAGTTGCTCAACAAAGCGCGCATCCGCTGCCGAGTCCTCGCGAATACCATGATCAACATGCGCCACAATAATATCATGCGGCAATCGTGCCATCATATCAAGAAGCACAACGCTATCGACCCCACCCGAAATCGCCAATAGATATGTCATATCTTTCTAGTATATATGGTATTGAACGCTTCGTACAGCCCATGCTTACTATTTCGCAACCCCTCTAGATTTTTGGCTCCTCCTCTGCTATACTTCGTAAATATGGCACCGTAGCTCAGCTGGTTAGAGCGCAGGACTCATAAGCCTGAGGTCACAAGTTCAATCCTTGTCGGTGCTACCAAACAAGGAATTTCAGCTTTATCGGCTGGAATTTTTTGTATTAACAGATAAGATTCTGCTAGCTTAGCGGTTCCAAAACCCGTCTCACAGTCATACACCAAACCTTCTGGGAATATCGCATCTTGTATACGACGCTTTACCTCTATTGGCGCAAGGTTCCAAAAAGATGCTGGATTACTCATAAACAGTAAGGCATTATCTATAACCTGCTCTTTATCCTTGATGTCATCAGTAATTTCAGCACGTCGCAATTCTACCTTTGCAATATCAGCATCAACTTCTGCTAGTTTGCGGTCTTTGTCTGCTTCACTAATTTTGTTATCGATGTACAAGTCTAGCGTTCGCATACGCTTATCTTGCAGGGCATTCAGCTCATTATCGAGTGTACGTGCTAGGTTATGAGAATCTCGTGTTTCATTATTCCATTCACGGAGGATAATGTGCCTGAACAGCTTCTGTGCGTCTTCCGTAGGACGTACACGCTCCATTAAATCCATAAAGTCGCTGTGTACCATCTCACGCATTTTACTAACAGGCTTTCCCAGTTTTTTTGCTCTGCATGATACGCAAGAGTAGCGAGGGCTAGGACCACTACGTCCACGAGGCGAGCTGCCAGTCATGGGCTTGTCACAAGTATGACGCAAGAACCCGCTACGGAGTGGCCATTCTTCTTCAGCTGAACGGCTAAAGTTACGCAAGCTACCATTTAGGATGGCTTGATTACGATAGTAAGTAGCCTCACTAATAATAGGTCGATGTATACCCTTAATGAGCCTCCCACCTATATAGTCAGAGGTTACAAATCCTGCGTAAAGAGGATTGCCTAGCATATCTTTTATCATTTGCCATGTTCGCATACCGTTCTTTCGATTACGGATACCAATCTTATAAGCGTAGTCACGGGCATTCTGTACTGTATATGCACCAGTAGAAAACTCCTCTAGTAACTGCTTCATCTTTGGGGCGTCATCATTAGGTTCAATAGTCACAATCCCCGTTGATGTCTTTATGCGTCTGTAGCCTACTGGGGCTGCATGTGGCCAAGCACCTTGCTCAAGCCGTGCAATCATACCGCCTGTTGTACGAGCCATGCGGATTTCATTATCAAACTCTGCAAACGCTGCAAGCATACTTTCCATTAAGTTCCCCATAGGGTCATCGGTAATAGGCTCTGTAACTGATACTAGTTTTACACCTATCTTAGCTAGTTGTGCTTTGATGATATGGTGGTATGCGCTCCTACGTGCTAGTCTGTCAACTTTGTAAATGATACAGTGAGTAATCTTGCCTTTGTTTTTAGTACAATAATCAAGCATTCCTGCTAGCTTTGGGCGGTCTATAAGTTTTGCTGATACACCTTCTTCACGAAATATATTCTCATCGCGTAGCTCAATGTTATTTCTTTTTGCATAGTCCTTGCATGCATCTGTCTGGCTATCCAAGCTAGTGCCATCTACCTGGTCTTTACTTGATACTCGTACGTAGGCTACTGCTTTCATTTCATCGTTATTTTTAGAACTCTTTCTCATCTGATTATACCTCATTTACATAAGTTTTAGAACTTCGAACTTTGGTATATTTCTGAGGTAAGCTCTGGCGATTGCCGTAAAATCTAGAACCGCCATAGCGAGCGTCTCACCTGAACTATATTCGGATGAGTGGCCTAATACTTTTCTCGCTTCTTTTACTGTGATTGGCGTAAGCTCACCAGTTGTGTTAAGAGCCTCCCTCAGATCTTGATGTATTTCTGTACCCGTCATGTACATACTCCCTATTTTTTGCCCATATAAAATCAGGCCCTACTGTGAATTAGGGGCGTGACTATAAGAGTCGGTTTAATTTATTTAATAGTTAAGAACTAATAAGTGCGAGCCGATGTACGTAAATTTGTATATAGATGATGCGGGCTGCCTGTTTGTTCTACTATTCTAACTATATCATATCAAGAACATAATATCATCAATATGTAAAGTATACATTAGGAGCGATATTCTAGCGTAGGTTCTTTAGCTTATATACAATTTTCGATATATCCGGCCCTGTCAAATTACCTCGTAGCATTTCAGGAAGCTCCCATACTATTTGCGACGGCTTAAGTCCCGCGTCATACAGACGCACAATTTCGTTATTGCGCAGTGCCATGGGTGAGAGTTTGACTCTTTTTATAGGATTACCTTTGTTTGCGACAATCTGCCTATACCTTATGAATTGTTTATTTTGAGCGATTGCATCAGTTATCTGTGTAGTAGTGGCTTGTACAGGAATAGCTAGCGTAATCTCTACGTATTTATTGTGCATAGAGTCGTCAGCATACACATGATAATTCAGCCGACTATCGTCACGGCCAGATGCCTCCCTGCTTTGGTGATCAACGATATACACTCCACTGCGGAGCCTATAGAGAGAAATCTCGTTATGCCTTACGTAATAGTACATGAAGTCATCCATGATGAGCGGAAGATTGTATTTCATCATCACTTGATGGAGTGGGGACGGTATCTCGTCAGCATTTACTATATCGTCGATTATCTCCACATTTTCGTAGGTGGATTTGAGAATGTCTACTTTTGCAGAGCGTAGGTCTGCTATATCACGTAGGAAGTTCTCATCCTCAACAAGCCGCATAAAACGGTTATAAAATGGCAACTGTTCTCGAGTGGGTTTAACCATACTCTAATTATAACTACTTTTGCTCTGAATATAGTTGCCACGCGCCCTAACACGGGTTTTTATTGCCGAGATGGGTTTGCAACTCATCTTTTTCATCTAAAGCCCAAGGTAGTGCCCATGGCATAGTCGAAAAACTGAAGAATGACCTATTTATTAGGAGTATAGTGTATAATTGTTATTGTCTAAGTTAGACGCGAAGAATAATGTGAATTCTCACACGATGTTGAGCTTGAAATGTGGCAACTCGTAAAATACCTAAGAGCTCAACTCTTTGCGTTTGACCTAGGCAACCTAGCCATTTGTCGTTTTATATTTAAAGGAGATATTGTGAAGTCTAAACAGCAGAAAAGCCCCCTATTAAAGATAGTGCTAGCTGTTATTGCTTTACTAGTGCTGGCGCTAGGAGCCTACCTTGGTCTTCAGTATTATCACCACTACCAAGTGAATAAAATCTATACAGTGAATGAAACCGTGAAGTTTGCTGATTTTAGTATGAAAATAGATAAAGCGGAATTTGGTAGTGTTAAATTACCAATCAATAATGAAGTTGCGAAAAAATATGGTGGCGTTGATAAAAATGAATCGTGTGATCAGCTCTCTAATGAGGGAGCATGGATATATACAGGCAGAAACTGGCAACAACTGAATGGTGAAAGCGGGGCATTATCTCTGCAAAATGTCTGCAAATGGCGCAACGAGGCACGACAGGATATTAGAGAGTATTCAAGCGAAAATAAACGCCTCGATATAGAATATGTAGTGAAAACAAATAATGATGTTCGGTCAAACGATTTAAAAATCGAGGTAGATACAGATAGTGGACGTGATTTAAGGAAAGCAGTTGACTCACTTAACAGTAATCTTTTTTTTGGCCACTGCATGCCAGAGCCTCAGACATTCTCGCTAGATGGACCTCCTCCGGGTTTGTTCTTTGACAGTGGCTGCACTGATGAACCATTAGTATACACCCCTTATTCTCGCACTAATCTTGGCGATGGAATAAATAGAGGTTTGCAAAGAAGAGGATCAATAAGTACAGACATTCGAAAATCAGAGAATATTATTGATATCAAAATCTCTTACAAAAATGAGACCCGTATCATACGTATTACTCGATAAGAGGTACCATGAAGATACGCGTTAAATTCGATGCCTTAACTAGTAGGTTAATTATCGATGGCTACAAGAAGAAGCACGCGAAGTCGTTGGACGATGCGTCGGTAGATATAGATTACTATAGCATCCCTGAGTATATAAAATTAGGTAAACAAGTAAGGCGAAGAGAAAGATTAAGCTCATTTATTGAAACCTGGGGTGCAGTTTTGTTTTGGGTTGTCATTATCGGTGGATACCTTAGTTGGACAGCATACAGCAATTACAAGAATCAAATCAATATCGAAAAACACTCAGAGTCTAACTATCAACGGTTTTTAAAGAGCTCTAACTCATCAAAAAGCGGAATATATGAAGCAGAGTCTTGCCCAATCACAACATGTGAGGACGGCTCTTGTAGCTCCTCTACTGGTCGAGGCACATGTTCGCACCATGGCGGTGTAGCGTATTAGGCGATAGCCAAAACTGCGAGGATTCGGCGATTCTGTATCTGTTAAAGTGCTGCGTTTAGTACCTTATACCTATTGTATGCTTATACTAGACTATCCATACCTTTGAGATGACGAATCAGTGAATGAATAGCCCATAGAAAAATACAACATTAAGACCATACCGCGATCTGACGAGGCAGGCCTCCCATACCCCACGTATGCATTAAGCTATTAGAAATAAACTATCTACTATTAAAAACCTTTGTTCTATTGCTACTACCTTTGTCTGCGTGAGGTAGATGACTATACAGCATCAGGAATAAGGTTTTCTAAGACCTTAGCACCTTTTGTTCTGTTACATTTCCAGCATAACGTTTGCAAGTTTGCCTCAATTGTTATACCGCCCTTAGCTATAGGCATTATGTGGTCAACTTCAAGTAGCAAATGTGCTTCTTTTTGCGTAGATATGCCGCAAGATTTACAAGTATGCTTATCACGTACTAGAATACTTTCTCTTAGACGTGGAGTCATAAGCTGACGCTGAAACTTTGCTGACTTTCTGTATGCTATTAGATTGTTAAGGAACTCTGCAAAATCTTCTAAGCGTTCTTCATCCAGTACAATTAAGTTGCTGTATGATTTCCTGTTAGTCGGTGACGTGTAGTTAAACGCATACCACATGTAATAGTTCTTCTCGAACTTAGGCAATTTGCGTGAGCCTAGCTTCTTCATGGTCATAGATTTGAATATATAAGCACCCCTATACATATGCTTCTGGATGTATTCCATTAGCTCGTTATATTCATCCGTTAGAATCTCATGGGTCTGATTTATGGTGTTATATTTCTGCAAGATTGCTTCAATAATCTGCATAGACGACTCGTCAATCTTTGTGTTCTTGAAGAAGTATTTGACTATATATTTATAGACATCGAGTTGAGAGTTCTTGTAAACAGTTAGTGTGCTGTTTCGTACATTTCCAGTTGTAAGCTCCTGCTGTTTTGAGCGTATGTAGTCACGGGTCTCGTCCATAAAATGGTCAAACTCGTTGTATTCAACAATCTTCTCGGCTAGCTTCTCTTTGATTGAGAGGAAGTCTGGTGTTTTGTAATACGCTAGGGTTTTGAAGAGGTAGACCAGATAGTAAATGCCTACATACACCATGAAGATGAATAGCGGGATGAGTATGACGAACGCCGTAATTCCAGTAATGAATAACGCTAAAATCGTGTACAGTATTGGGTGCTTTTTGTAGACCGTTACAAACTTAACTAAAAACTCGTGCATGTTATCACATTATACCATTAAATATCTGTTAAGTTTCGCTAATAACATCTAGCTAAAGCAGCCTAAGTATCATAGTTCTATTACTACTACTTATGACTGCATGAGGTAGGTAATTCTCATGCTCTGGTATATTTCAGACGCTACAATCAGTTCACGCTTTATCTGGTTCCAAGTGGTTAATAGCGTTTCTACCAAATCGACTTTTTCGGCGGATTTTCCGCCGATTTTACTTATTTACGAAGGGCGAAATATTTCGTTCATGTAATTATCAGTGGTAAGCCGTTTCGCACACACACGAAGCGTATCGATCGTTCGATATGTTGTACCACTAGGACATTCTTGATTTTGTAATGCAAAAAAGATAAATGCACCAGGTTTATTATCTGGCGCTCTCTCCGGCTCGAATATTGACGCATAAACAATTCCACGGATATACCCATTTGAGCCACCCCGAAACATATCAAGCCCTCCAGGGCTGAGTGACGCATTATCACTCAACAGGCTCACCGTTGTCCGCGTTTGACCCGTGGTCGGTACCGTCTTTAGCTCAGACGTCCAATCGGGGCTTGGATTGACAACGATAATATTACGTTCGCACTGCCCCACTCCAATCTGCTGCGCCGCAATAGCCGGAAAATCATCAACAGAGTTTCCTAGACACGTCCAGTCTTCCGGGAGATAATTACTTGTTACCTGAAACATCCGAATAGATTTTTCCCATTGATCGACAAGAGAAAGTGTCTTGGAGTTTTTCGCTCGTTGCTGGATGCCGTTGTATGCCACAACGCTAATCGCCGCAAGAATAGCAACGACGACGATCACAATCAATAGCTCGACAATCGTAAAGCCACGCAATACCCTTGTATTGGTTATGCTTATCATACTTCTTATTACACAAAAGATCGCTAAAGAAGTCAAGCAAAAACCACATATTTAGTGCTGTCTGCATCGAACAAACGCTAGACTCATGCGTACACTCTCCATAAATAAACAGCTCACAATCTTATGTACTATAATAGAAGTTTTTTGAACATATCATTAGGTTATTATTGGGGGCTATCCATGTACCAGTAAATGTACTAGGACATCCAGTCATCACAGATTTATCAAATGGCTGAAAGAAACCAAAGGCCGTACCGTCCCTCCATGTATAAACATAAGGGCCAGACTCCCCGGATATCTCGTTATAATTCCCCGTAGGAATCGTTCCTACCTTTTTGAGTTCTGCAGAAAGTGTTATATCAAGTTCGGAATATGGATAACTGTCAGATCTACATCGTTGTTTTGGATACCCCGTCCCTACACAGTAGCCTCTGTCGGCTTCTAGCTTTGGATACTCTCCATAGGTAGCTTTGTAGAGTTCGAGAAGTTTGATGGTGTTTTCTGCCATAGTAAGACGAGCTGCGTTTTTTGCTCGGGCTTGGATATTGTTGTAGCTTACAATACTGATAGCAGCAAGGATGGCAATGACAACAATGACGATGAGGAGTTCGACGATAGTGAAGCCAGATGTTTTCTTAGATTTATATAGTAGGTGTGGATAAGATGTGAACACGTTCATGCTTACATTTTATCACCCCCCCGGGATGTCAAGCATTTTTACTCATTCACTGCGCTCACACTACAACGGATGTTATATAGAAACAAAAAGAGCCCGTCCAATGACGAGCTCTTTTTCTGGCAAAGGTTTAATACATTCCCATACCAGGCATCTGTCCACCAGCTGCTGGCGCCTCATTCTCAGGAATGTCAACGACAAGCGCACCCATCGTCATTGCCGTACCAGCAATTGAAACAGCATTTTGCAACGCTTCTTTTGTCACGCGAACAGGATCAATTACCCCTGCTTTCTTGAGGTCTACTACCTCTCCTGGGTTACTGACATCAACACCCTGTCCAGCTTTCGCCTTTTTGATTTGCGGAAGCCATTCATCTGCATTGAGTCCTGAATTGTCAAGCAAAATACGAAATGGCTGTTCAAGTGCATGAAGCAGTAGGCCTTCACCAGCAGCAATCGATGGATCGCTTTCTTTTGCCGGCTTGTGAGCGGCGGCTGCGTTGACAAGCGTCACGCCTCCACCAGGCACAATACCTTCAACAAGTGCAGCTTTCACTGCGGCAACTGCATCGTCGACACGATATTTCTTTTCTTCAATCTCGGTCTCTGTCGCACCACCTACCTTGATAACCGCAACCTCGCCCGTGAGTGCGGCAATGCGCTTTTGCAATGCTTTCTTTTGATAGTCGCTTATTGTTTCTTCGGCCTGTGTTTCGATATGATCAAGACGCTCACGTATATTACTTTTTGAACCAGCACCCTCAACAATTGTCGTAAGGTCTTTGGTTGCAATCACTTTGCGCGCTGAACCAATAACATCAGCACCGACGTTGTCAAACGTCATGCCAGCGTCGCTACTAATAACCTTCGCACCCACGAGTGCGGCAATATCATACAAGACGTCTTTGTCACTTGGTGACTTGATAGCAAGCGTATTAAATGCACCCTTGAGACGGTTCAGTACAAGTAACCCAAGCGCTTCACCGTCGACATCGTCAGCCACAAGCACAAGGTCTTTCTTGCCACTATTCGCCACCATCTCGAGAAGCGGAACGAATTCTTGTGCAGATGAAATCTTCTTATCCGTCACAACGATTGCTGGCTTCTCGTAGACTGCCTCCATTCGCTTTGTATCGGTTGCCATATATGGACTCAAAAAGCCACGCTGCACCGTAAAGCCTTCAACGACCTCGCTCTCGAGCTCAAGACTACGACCCTCTTCTACAGTCACGACACCATTACTGCCAATCTTTTCCATAACGTCTGCAATAAGTCGTCCAATTGCTTCATCACCAGCAGAGATTGTTGCAACTTCAGCAATACGCGTATCGTCATTCTTTATATCTTCAGACATTTTTGTAATTTGCTTTGTTACCTCTGTTGCCGCGCGCTCGAGGCCTTTTCGCAGCTTCATTGGATTATGTCCAGCAGCAATAAGCTTGTTTGCTTCACGCAAGATATGGTACGTCAATACAGTAACGGTCGTCGTTCCATCACCTGCGACATCGTTCATTTTGTTTGCTGCTTGTTTGATGAGCTCTGCACCCACCTTGAACCCAAGTGTTTCGTCATCTACGTCTTCAATATCAATACTCTTTGCAACCGTCACACCGTCATGAGTAACACTTGGTCCACCATACGACTTACCGACAACAACATTACGCCCTTTTGGACCCATCGTTGTCTTGACGGCGTTATATAAAATCTCTGCCCCGCCCAATACACGACGGCGCGCATCTTCATCATAAAATACTTTTTTTGCCATATTCATTCCTCCTTATTTTGCAACTGTTGCTAGGATATCTTCATCCTTGATGATAAGAAATTCTTCATTTTCAAGCTTAATTGTCGTTGCTGAGTAATTTTTATAAATTGCTCGATCTCCAATCTTTATATCTTTGACATCAGCTCCTACTGCCAACACGATAGCAGCTTCTGATTTCTCTTGGGCTGACTCTGGAAGATATATACCACTTGCTGTTTTTTCTGGCTTCTTTTCTGTCTGCGCCACGACGTAGTGCGCCAGTGGCTTTATCGGTGTGCTCATTATAACCTCCTTCATGTTTCTATATTGGCACTCTATACAATCGAGTGCTAATATAGTATAGCGCGCTTCTAAAGGCTCCGTCAAGACCCATAGTAGGAGTATCGCTACGCTTTATTCTCTACATTTTTGCTATAATTAACTAGAATGCCTATCTGGTTTGAAGCTATCATCATACTTTTTCTCGTTCTTGTTTGCGCGCGAGTTATTAAGCGTAATACACCTTTCCTCCAGCGATATTTTATACCAAGTGCCCTCATAGGTGGAATGATTGCTCTCGTGATCAGCCACCAAGGAATGGGGTGGATTCCCCAAAGTATCACTGATCAATGGTCGACATATCCAAAACTTCTCATTAATATTGTTTTTGCCGGGCTTTTTCTTGGCGTGTCTATTCCGAAACCGAAGGAAATATGGCGCACGTCTGCTCCGATGATCGCCTTTGGCAATACGCTAGCTTGGGGCCAGTACGTTATTGGCATATTGCTCACTATATGTATTCTTGGACCAGTTTTTGGCGCACCTCCCCTCACAGGAGCGCTCATAGAGATAGGATTCGAGGGAGGTCATGGTACCGCAGCTGGGCTTGCCTCAACGTTCAATGAGCTTGGTTGGCCTGAGGCATCCGATATCGCGCTTGGACTCGCTACCGTGAGTATCATTACGGCGATCTTTAGTGGTATTCTCATTATCAATCTCTATAACCGCATCCACCGACGAAAACTTGATGAGGCGGGAATGAAGCGCCAACAACAGCATATGATACGTAGTGGCTATAGCCTTACCAAAGTAGCCAACCGCCTAGAAACGAGCCCTGCGGAAATAATCACGACACTTGTATTATATGCTGTATCGATCAGTCTTGGTTGGCTTTTACTCCAGGCACTGATTGCCGCTGAAAATGGAATTCTTGGCGACACCACACATATACGTTTCTTTACACATCTGCCGCTCTTCCCTCTTGCAATGCTTGGCGGCCTTATTGTTCAGCTGGCATTGCGTCGTAGCAAGCTCGCAAGAATTGTAAAGCGAAACACGATCAAGGTATTCTCCGCTATTGCGCTCGATCTTCTTCTCGTATCGGCCATCGGTACAATTTCGCTCAGTGCAATTACTAATCACTTTGCGATTTTTATCATACTGGCTATCGCTGGTATCGCTTGGATTCTCAGTGCATTCTTTATCTTTGCTCCACGGTTTTTTCGCCGCTATTGGTTTGAGCAAGGCATCACAAATGTTGGGCAATCAATGGGTATGACCGCGACAGGGCTCCTCATGAATCGCCTTGTAGATCCGAGTAATCGCACTCATGCGCGTGAAAATTTTGCATATAAACAACTTATTTTTGAGCCATTCATGGGTGGCGGTATTATCACGGCGATGGCCGCGATCGCCCTTACCGAATTTGGTCAATGGCAGACACTGAGCGTTGTTGTCGTTATTTTTTGTTTCTGGCTATGGCT
>JBATSI010000014.1:0-6967 GCA_049293215.1 Saccharimonas sp. (SeqCode)
GCGTGGACTACCCGGGTATCTAATCCGGTTCGCTCCCCACGCTTTCGTGCCTTAGCGTCAGAAATGGTCCAGTAACCTGCCTACGCCATTGGTGTTCCTTCTTATATCTACGGATTTCACTCCTACACAAGAAATTCCAGTTACCTCTACCATTCTCGAGTTAGCCAGTTCGAATAATAGCCTGTATGGTTGAGCCACCAGATTTCACTATTCGCTTAACTAACCGCCTACGCAACTCTTTACGCCCAGTCACTCCGGATAACGCTCGGATCCTACGTATGACCGCGGCTGCTGGCACGTAGTTAGCCGATCCTTATTCATAAGTTACCGTCATATTCTTCACTTATAAAAGCAGTTTACAACCCGAAGGCCTTCATCCTGCACGCGGCGTTGCTCCATCAGGCTTTCGCCCATTGTGGAAGATTCCTCACTGCTGCCTCCCGTAGGAGTCTGGACCGTATCTCAGTTCCAGTCTGGCTGGTCATCCTCTCAGACCAGCTACGGATCGTCGGCTTGGTAGGCCATTACCCTACCAACAACCTAATCCGACGCGGGCCGCTCCCAAAGCGGATAAATCCTTTAATCCGAAGATCATATGCGGCATTAGCTACCCTTTCGGGCAGTTATTCCTCACTTTGGGGCACGTTCCCACGCGTTACTCAGCCGTCCGCCGCTCGCCGCCAAGTAGTAAACTACTCGCGCTGCCGCTCGACTTGCATGTGTTAGGCACGCCGCCAGCGTTCATCCTGAGCCAGGATCAAACTCTCCATAAAAGATGTTTCTATTGAAACGTCTATACTCAAAATAGACTGACGATGATTATTGCACAACCAAATTGTTAAGATACACATTAAACCCAATCACTCTCTTGTTTTTCTAACTCGCAATTGGACTAATGACAATCATAGCGCATTTTTTTAGCGTGGTCAACACTTTTTTCTAATTATATTGTAGCCAAAAATACAACGGCGCCAATTATAGCCCCTAAAAAAGCACCAGCTAGTACTTCCTCAGGGGTGTGACCTTTGGCCGCGCGCGGTAGTTGCGCTTTTGAATGGGTCTCTTTAATCAACTGCTGTACAGCTATTCCCTGCTCTCCAGAAGAACGTCGCACCATCATAGCATCATACATAACGACACTAGCAAAGAGCGTAGCTAATCCAAATAGTGGCGTATCTATACCTTGTGTCAGGCCTATGATGGTCGCCATTGAAACCACTGTTGCACTGTGAGCGCTTGGCATATTTCCCGATAAATAAAGCTGACGTAAGTGGTGGACGTTACGATCCTTTACTATTGCAACTATATACTTTATACCTTGCGCTATAATCCAGCTAAGTGCTACAGCCAAGATATACGGAGATATATACCATTCCAAGACTATTCCTCCTTAGTGTCATCATTAGATGCCTGCACCACACCAACGGACGAAACAGCATCTTTATCCGAAAGTCGCATGATACGTACCCCTTGTGTTGTACGGCCCAAAGAAGGTATGTCCTTAAGCCCTATCCTGATAGTTTGTCCGCCCTGTGAAATGAGGAGTGCCTCAGTCGCATCCTGCTCAAGCGTCTGTACACTAACGATAGGACCAGTTTTAGCATTGACAACTGCCGCTTTTATGCCTACACCGCCCCTCTTATGGCTTGGGAAGTTTGCAACTTTCGTTACTTTGCCATATCCTTTTTGGCTCATAACGAGTAGCTTTTGGTCATGATCAGTCACGATATCCATTCCAACGACCGTATCATTTGGACGCAGCCGAACCCCGCGAACACCTCGTGCGGTTCGTCCCATTGGACGACATTCCTTTTCATTAAATCTGACTGCTTGTCCTGCTGATGTTGAAATTATGACATCATTTGAGCCAGTTGTTTGCTTTATCCACCGAAGCTCATCTCCTTCATCTAGTTTGATGGTAATGAGACCGTTTGTTCGAATATTTGCATAGTCTTTTAGTGATGTCTTTTTTACAGTACCTTTGGATGTCGCCATAAAGAGATATCCATCATCACTTGCATCTTTTGCATAATTAATTATTGATGTAATTTTCTCTTCAGGCTGTAACTGTAGTAAGTTAACAGCCGCAACACCTTTTGCGGTGAGGCTTGCTGCAGGTACTTCGTATGCTTTCAGGCGGAAAATTCTCCCCTTGTTCGTAAAGAACAAAAGCCAGTCATGCGTACTTGCCGGAACGAGTTGCGCAATCGCATCTTCTTCCTTAGTTGTCATACCTCGTTTTCCCTTACCGCCTCGATTCTGCCGGCGGTATTCACTCACTAAAGTTCTTTTAATGTAGTTTTCCATTGTAAGTAATACAACGGTATCTTCTTCAGGCACTAATTCTTCGTCACTAAATTTACCAAGCTCATGATTAATAATCTTGGTTCGGCGCTCATCCCCGTACTTCTCTTTCATCTCAAGCAACTCAGCTTTGATAATGTTGAGAATTTTTTGTTCGTCTGCCAATATTTTAGTAAGTTTATCTATAAGCTTCAAGAGCTCCTTTAATTCTTCTTCTATCTTATCTCGCTCAAGCCCCTGTAAACGACGCAGCTGCATCGCGAGAATCGCCGCAGCCTGAATCTCGGATAGTCCAAATTGTTCCATCAACCGTTTATCGGCGTCGTCGTAGCTTGCACGAATCGTCTTTATCACCTCGTCAATATGGTCTAATGCGATTTTGTAGCCTTCAAGAATATGTGCTCTCTCTTTTGCTTTACGTAACTCGTACTCGGTTCGTCGGCGCACAACGATTTGGCGGTGCTTCACAAATTCACGAAGAATGTCATGAATGCCTAAGACACGAGGCTGAATGCCGTCCACGAGGGCGAGCATATTATAATGGAAATTCGTCTGTAGAGCAGTTAATTTATACAACTGGTTAAGTACCTTCTTTGGGTAGGCGTCCTTCTTTAGTTCTATCACTACCCTGACAACGCCTCGAGCACTTTCGTCTCTTAGGTCGCTAATAGATGTTATCTTCTTCTCTTTTACAAGTTCTGCAATTTTTTCAAGTAACGTTGCTTTATTTACACCATACGGCATCTCGGTAACTACAATATGATAGCGTCCCCGCTTTGTCTCTTCGATATTCGCAACTGCCCGAATAGTAACGCTTCCTCTACCTGTCGCATACGCCTGTCGCATGGAATCTCCACCATAGACTACAGCTCCGGTCGGAAAGTCAGGGCCCTTAACGTACTTCAACAAATCGTCGACAGTTGCCTCAGGGTTGTCAATAAGATGCGTCGTAGTATCAACGAGCTCGCCTAAATTGTGCGTTGGAATACTTGTAGCCATACCAACAGCAATACCAACTTGACCATTCAGCAAAAGATTAGGCAATTTTGCCGGGAGGACCATTGGCTCTTGACGCGTTCCATCATACGTATCCCTGAACGGTACGGTTTCTTTTTCAATGTCAGCAAGAAGTGCTTCAGAGACTCGTGACATCTTAGCCTCTGTATAACGCATTGCGGCTGGAGGATCACCATCCATAGAACCAAAGTTACCCTGCCCCTGAACAAGCGGATAACGCATCACCCAATCTTGCGCAAGACGAACCATTGCGTCATATATAGAACTATCTCCATGCGGGTGGTACTTACCCATCACCTCACCAACAATCTGGGCGCTTTTGACCGTTTTGCTGCCAGCGCCAATGCCCATCTTGTCCATAACATACACTATTCTCCTATGGACAGGCTTCATGCCATCGCGGACATCTGGAAGCGCCCGATCGACGATCACGCTCATAGAATAACGAAGGAAGCTGTCTTCCATAACGTCTTCAACTGTGCGCTTCTCTAGAAATTTCGAGTGCGTTACTTCTTGTACAGACTTCACGCCTTTATCTTCTGGATTATTATCTTTATTCTTGTCCATAACTAAACATCCAACTCCTCAAGATTCACATCTTTCGCTCTTGTTTGTATAAAGTTCTTCCTTAACGCGACATCATCTCCCATGAGTTTTGAGAAGATGGCATCAGCTCTCTCGGCGTCTTCAACGCCAATTTGCACCAAAACACGATTCTCAGGATTCATCGTTGTCTCCCATAACTGTGTCGCATCCATTTCACCAAGACCCTTATAGCGCTGTAAGGCAGATTCACTCAATCCAGCCTGCTTTATTTGAGAGTCATTTACGTCGATTGCGATGCCTTTTTCTTTCCTCGTAGCAATAAGCTCTGCTACCTTATCTTCTAAGGCTTCTTCGTTATAAATATATTCATGCTTATTACCACCAAGCTTCAAGAGAAACAAAGGCGGCTTAGCTAAATAAATGTGCCCATTCTCGACAACCTCTGGCATATAACGAAAGAAAAATGTCATCAGCAGCGTAGCAATGTGGCTTCCATCGACATCTGCATCGGTCATAATGATGATGCGATCATATCGTAGTCCTGATATATCAAAGGCGTCACCGATACCTACGCCAAGACCTTTTATAAGACTTACTATCTCTTTATTCGCATACATTTTATCAAGTCGAGCTCTTTCGGTGTTTAACACTTTTCCTCGAAGAGGCAAGATCGCCTGTGTTCTACTATCTCTTCCCGACTTAGCCGAACCACCAGCAGAATCACCCTCTACAATATACAGTTCACACTCAGATGGGTTCTTACTAGAGCAATCGGCTAGCTTTCCAGGAAGATTTAGTCCATCAAAAGCACCTTTTCGAATAACATTATCACGCGCCGCACGCGCCGCTTTTCGCGCACGAGCCGCGAGCGTTGCTTTTCCTACTATTTTCTTTGCTACTGCAGGATTTTCTTCAAGATAATACGCGAAATACTCGCTCATAACCTGATCAACATACCGGCGAACTTCCGGGTTACCAAGCTTGTTTTTTGTCTGTCCCTCAAACTGTGGGTCCGGCAGTTTTACAAGTATAACGGCAGTTAGCCCTTCACGAATATCGTCACCAGAAAGGTTGTCTTCCTTTTCTTTTAGCAAACCATTTTTTCGAGCATAATCATTAATGACGCGTGTCATCGCAGCGCGAAAACCGACAAGGTGAGTGCCTCCATCTGGCGTCAGCACATTGTTGGCAAAAGGTCGAATCGTCTCTGTATATGAATCATTATATTGAACAGCCACCTCAATCATCGAATCATTCACTTGTTTTTCTACATAAAAAATATCATCGCTGAGCACTTCTTTGCCTACATTTAAATTCTTTACATAGCTTTTAATACCACCTTCAAAATAAAAGGCTTGGCGCTGTTTTGTCCGCTCATCATAGACTGTTGCATATACTCCTTTTGTAAGATATGCCTGATGTCGCAAGTAATGAACTACCCACTTATAATCAAAGTCTACCGTCTCCTTAAATATCTCTGAGTCTGGATAAAAAGTAATCTGCGTACCATTTGGGCGATCAGTTTTGCCGCGTTTCTCAAGTGGTGTGATGGTTTTACCACGCTCAAACTCAATATGGTATAGTTGTCCATCGCGGACAACTTCCGCAATAAACTTCGAAGAGAGCGCATTGACAACACTTGAGCCAACACCGTGAAGACCTGAAGAAACCTTGTATCCACCTCCGCCAAACTTACCTCCAGCATGAAGTACTGTCAACACTGTCTCAAGTGTACTTAGCCCCGTTTTTGGATGTTTGTCTACTGGGATTCCTCTACCGTTGTCGTTTACCTGTAGTCCACCGTCTGCTAGGATGCGTACATCAACACGTGATGCATATCCCGCGATCGCCTCATCTATTGAGTTATCTGCTATTTCTTTTATAAGATGATGCACTCCATCATAGCCAGTGCTTCCTATATACATGCCTGGACGTTTACGGACAGGCTCAAGGCCTTCTAGAACCTGAATTTGCGAACCATTATATGATCCATCGCTTTTTTGTTTCATCTAGTATCCCCTTACTTCAGTCTTTCAGCTAACATTAAACTGTCCCATTATACCATAAAAAATATTGTTCAATCAACCTATTGCGTTGAACATATTTCTTATGCTAAACTCTTAAATAAGAGGCAAAATAACATAACACAAAAACAAGGATACTTCTATGTTTAGGAAAATCGTATCAAACTTACCGTTCAGCCCAGCGCTCGTCGGACAATTAGGCTTTTACGCAAAACGTTTGCGCAAAGAAGAGGCAACCCGTCGCCTCGGGCTTATCTTTACCGCTCTCGCCCTCGTAGTACAGGGTTTCGCAGTAATTGCGCCCCCCGAATCCGCCAACGCCGCAGACCCAAGCGACATGATTTATGGTGGCGTCTCTAGTAGTTCACAACTTCTCGCGCATTACGACAGGAACACAAATAATATTCGCGATCTATACAATACTCTCGGAATTACACGAGATGAAATTATCGGCGCTGGTAACAACCTGCAATATCTAAATAGCCGCAATGATGGCTACTCCTGGGGAATGACTCCTCACTTTTCTGCTCAGCAGGGAGAGGGCCCCTATACGGTAAAAACCGCCCAGGGTGGTACGCGAACCTTTTATTACCGGCCTCATAGTCTTTGGGGGAACTTTACTTATAGTGCTTACGTGGGGTATTCTGCTAAATTTGGTTGGTTTGCCATCCAACGTTCCTGCGGAAATCTTATAACCAGGGTAGTTCCTCCAAAACCTAAATGTCCAGCAGGACAAACAGGAACGTATCCAAACTGTGTTACACCACCTAAAAAGTGCACAATTCCAGGAAAAACACATCTAAACGCAGATGATCCAAACTGCAAGAAAGACCCTGTCGCAACATGCTCTTCACTGACCGTGATAAAGAATGGAAATAATTATCAATTCACTGCTAGCGGAACAGCAGAGAATGGTGCAAAAATAACCGGCTACGCCTTCAAGATATATCGAGATGGAAAGCTCGTAAAGACTATTTCAGGTACAAGTGCTACCGTCACCTATCAAGAAAAAGCTGCTGGTAAATACAAGGTAGAACTTACCATAAAGACAACTGTCGGTGAGCGAACCGCGGCCG
>JBATSI010000015.1:0-19882 GCA_049293215.1 Saccharimonas sp. (SeqCode)
AACACCGACTACGACCCCGAGGGGATCTCCATCCCCGCACAGCGCATCTCCTGCCAGCGCAAGGCCGAAGCTATGGGGATCACGATCGTGCACGAGTACATCGAGCCCGGCCGGTCGGCCACGGAGATGACCAAGCGCGTCGCGTTCCAGCAGATGCTCGAACGCATCCGAAGAGACCATGACGTGGACTACGTCATCGTCTACAAACTCTCTCGCTTCGCCCGCAACCGCACCGACGACGCCATCGTCATGGCCGATCTGCAAAAACGCGGAGTCACCCTGATCTCCGCGACCGAACAGATCGATGCCACCCCCGTCGGGCAGCTCATGCACGGCATCCTCGCCGCGTTCAACGAGTACCGCTCCCGTGAAGACGGCGCCGACATCGCCTACAAGATGGGCCAGAAGGCCAAGAACGGCGGCACCCTCGGACGCGCACCCATCGGCTACCTCAACGTCACCGAGAACATCGACGGCAGGAAGATCAACAGCGTCCACGTCGACCCTGAGCGCGCTCCCTTCGTGAAGCTCGCCTTCGAGCTGTACGCCACCAGGGACAAGACGTTCCAGGACATCGCAGATGAACTCACCGACCGGGGACTTCGCACCAGGCCCACGCAACGTCGCCCGGCCGGGCCGATCTCGGACTCTAAGATCCAGCAGATGCTTCGCGACCGCTACTACCTCGGAGAAGTCACCTACAAGGGCGAGTCTTACCCCGGCAGGCATGAGCCGCTCATCTCGGAGGATCTGTTCACCCAGGTGCAGGGGCTCATGGACGAGCGCGGCTACTCCCGGGAGCGCCGCAAACGCCACGACCATTACCTCAAGGGCACCATCTGGTGCGGGCAGTGCCGCCTCGAGCAGCACGTCAACCGCCGCATGATCCTCATGCGCACCACCGGCAGGCACGGCAATGGTGACTACGGCTACTTCTTCTGCCGCGGCGCGCAAGACCACGTCTGCGACGCCCCATACTCCAGCATCGACCGCGTCGAAGACGCCGTCGCCGAGCATTACAAGACCATCCGGCTCAGCCCGACTTTCGTCGCCGCCGTCCGCAACCACATCAAGGGGGCGCTGAACGACCAGGTCACCGCGCAGCAGCTGCTGCGCAAGAACCTGAAGGATCAGCTGGCGCAGCTCGCGACCAAGGAGGACAACCTCCTCGACCTCGCCGCCGACAACTCACTCCCCCAAGACCGCATCCGACAGCGCCTGCGCGACATCGCCCGCGACCGGCAACGCATCACCGAGCAGCTCAGCCAAGTCCACGGCGACCTTTCCAGCGGCCGCGCGTTCCTCGACGCACACCTCAACCTGCTTGAGAACCCCTACGAGCTGTACCTCCACGCCAGCGAAGCCACCCGCCGCAAACTCAACCAAGCCGTCTTCGCGCACGTCTACGTCGCCAACGACGAAGTCGTCGGAGACGATATCCGCTCGCCGCTACGCGAACTCCTCGCCGCCGAACGCGGCTGGAAAGCCCTCACAGCAGGCGCAACACCCGAAGTGGCACGCAACACGGCCCAGACCGAAACAGCGCGCCACAGCGGCCCAGAAACGCCAAAAGCCGCCCCGAAGGGCGGCCTGGCCGAACCAACTAACCTCTGGCTTGACCTGCCTGGCGGCCTTGACGAGGACGCCGATTGCAGTAAGCCTCTTATGGTGGAGATACGGGGATTCAAACCCCGGGCCTCAGCAATGCGAATGCTGCGCTCTATCAGCTGAGCTATATCCCCATACTCTTTTACCATATCAAAAAATCACCTCATTTTCCAGAGGTGATTTTTCTGCTGCTACGCGCCCACCCGGGGCACGGTTTTTGTTTTTCACTGTTTGTGTTTGACGCAAAGGTACCCCTATTGCGTACCAGCATGACTGTATTATGCGACATTATGTAAAAAAACACAACCATGTTACGTTGCTGCTCCCTCAATTTCCTTGACATCCCGGGGGGGGGTGATTAAATGTAAGCATGAGCAATACTTATCATTATCATCATCCTATACATTCCAAACAAACATATCATTCAAACAACCATGGCTTTACCATCGTTGAACTCCTCATCGTCATTGTTGTCATTGCTATTCTCGCAGCAATCAGTATCGTAGCATATAACGGGATACAAGAACGAGCAAAGTTAACTGTAACGTATCAATACATAAGTAGTTACCAGAAGGCACTCATGCTACTTGACGCCGAGGGAAAGCTACCAACGGTCAATGCATGCCTTGGACCAGCTGAGACATATGCGAACGGTTGCACTCATTTTGGGCAGACGGGAACGGTACAAACAGATATTAATGATGCACTCAAAGCGGCAGGGGCATCGTCTGCAATATTGCCAGTGAATAAACTTGTGTACGCAGCGGAATATTTTGGTTATAAGGGAGTTATGCTATACACGCTGCCCAAAGAAGGGTTAGACTGTGGTGTTCAGAATGTGATGTCAAGAGTGTCTGAGGTGTATGGTTTTTATGGAGCAAAAAATAGCGGAAGTGGTGGCGGTACAACGTATTGCTACATAGGAACACGAACGTATAAATAATATCAAGTTAGCATTATCGTGTTATTTCGAGTAAAATAAAGACATGTTTAAAAAGCACGTCCAAAAGAAACTCGAAAAATATGTCAAAAAATACTTCATAAAACATCCTGAGGTTAAGCTTGTTGTTGTTGCAGGAAGTGTCGGTAAGACAAGCACCAAGCGTGCTATCGCTACACTATTGTCGCAGCGCTATCGTGTTCGTATGCAAGACAACAACTACAATACAGAGCTGTCCGCACCGTGCGGTATATTGGGCGTGACGTATCCAGCCAAAGTACATAGCATTTTTGCGTGGCACAAGGTATTTCGCGCAGCGCGAAAGCGTATCAAACACCCAACTGATGTTGATGTGATTGTTCAAGAGCTTGGCGCTGATAAGCCGGGTGATATGGCGGTCTTTAGCCGCTACCTCTTACCGGATATTGCCTTCGTGACAGCAGTTACGCCAGAGCATATGGAGTATTTTGGCTCAATTGAAGCTGTCGCACAAGAAGAACTAAGTGTGGTGAATTTTTCTAAAACAGCGCTCATCAACAGAGACGACATAGAAGGACGCTTTGCAAACTTTATCACGAATCCAAATTTTAATACCTATGGGACAACGGGTGCTGCCGAGTATAGCTTCGAACAGCAAGACTTTACCACCGATCATGGATATAGCGGCACGATTATTTCTCCTGAAATTGCGCAACCATTTCCAGTGAATATTCACGTTGTTGGTGAACATAGCTTGCGTCCTATCATGGGCGGTATTGCAGTTGCAATAAAATTTGGATTGAATCCTGTAGAAATCGCTAGAGGGCTTGAGCAGATTCGACCAGTACCGGGTCGCATGAATATCCTCGATGGCATCGGTGGTACCGTCATTATTGACGATACATACAATTCAAGTCCAGCTGCCGCCATTGCGGCGCTACAGACGCTCTATTCATTCGATCAAGCACCGCAGAGGATTGCCATCCTAGGTGACATGAATGAGCTAGGGGCGTCAAGTCAGGTTGAGCATGAAAAACTAGGCAATGCATGTGATCCTGATTTGCTTGCATGGGTTATCACTGTGGGACCAGAATCTGAAAAATACCTTGTCCCAGCGGCGCGCCGTCGTGGCTGCCAGGTCAAGCCATGCCGTGATGCAATTGAGGCAGGGCAGTTTGCTCGTTCGATTTCTGAGGAAGGTGCTATTATTCTTGCAAAAGGCTCTCAGAATGGAGTATTTCTCGAAGAGGCGGTGAAGATTCTATGCAATATGACCGAGGATGTTGAATTGGTTCGTCAGTCAACGCAGTGGCAGGCGAAAAAAGCTGCATATTTTTCTCGATTTGAAGATTCTCCACAAAAGTAATAATCAATTCTAGTGTAAAGCTTAAAATTAGTGTACTATTATGATATAAGTAACCATAAGCAAGGAATAGCGTAATGAATGATAAAGACCGCCTTCCATCCGAGCAGCCACTCTCATCAGATGGCATTACTCAAGAAAATAGTCAATCAGCTCCTGAGATAGAACAGCCTTCTCATGAATCTCTAGCAGAGACCTCTAGTGAAGATAGCGAGGCTACTGTGCCATCGTTAGATAATACCGAGATCGAAGAGACCACTTCTTCTCAGGAACTTCCCGCTGAACAAGAGCAGCCAACTCAACCTCTCGGTGTTTCTCTTTCTGATACTCGTGAGGCGCATGATACGTCGGGGCAAGAGACATCATCAACTCCAACCACAGAGTCGCCATCTATGACGACGCCTCAGACGCAGCCGCTAGTGACTTCTCCGATGCCCCCACGGCAGTCACAGCAAGGTTCAAAGAAGGGGCTTATCATCGGTCTTATTGTTGGAGGTATTGCGCTTATTGTGCTTGTCTCCGCTGTCCTTCTTTATTTCTTGTGGTATCAGAAGCCTGAGAAGGTAGTAAACGATGGTATTGTTGGTTTGATGAATGCAAAGCAAGTTTCTTCTGACCTGACCTTTGAAGGCTCGTTTAAGACGGCATCAACGGCATCAAGTATACCAGTAAAGGTGAAAGTGAATTCAAAAGTCAATGAGAATGCGTTTTCAGCAACAGCGACTATATCGGTTTCACCTACTGATATAGGAGAAATCACATTAAGCGGCGAAACGACAGTCGTAAACGATACAGTATACTTTAAAGCAACAAAGGTGAAAGAGGCGTACGAAAAGGTCATAGACGCCTACATCAACTCACAAGTTACTCTGTATAGAGGATTGTATAGCAGTACGCAGCTAACGCAAATAAAAGCGCAAGTACGCTCTCAGATGGATACTGTGGCATTGCCAATCATTACTGAGCTTGACAATAAGTGGATTAAAGTAACAAAAGACGAGCTAGGCGAGAGCAGCAAGTCTGCAAAGTGTTATACTGATACATTATTTGCATATCAGAAAGATGCGAAAGCCAAGAAGGAGATAGTAGATCTTTACAAAAAGAACGGCAATCCATTTATCGTTGAAGGAGATAAGCTCAAGGGCGACAATGGCACGATTGGCTATACGGTGCGTATCGATAAAGAAAAATATGATTCGTATGAAAAATCACTTGAATCAACAGATATCGGAAAGAAGCTAAAGGAGTGTGGTGGTTCATCGAGCTCATCAAGTAGCGCCTCTTCGCAAGCCGATCAGCAAGTCAGTAAGACAAGCTTCCAGGTATGGGTAACACCATTTACTCATGAACTGAAAAAGATTGTGGTTGTTCCAGCGGCAGACGCTCAATCAACAAACTTTACTCTCAAAACGTTTGAAATTGCAACAGATACAAAGACGTCGATTAATATCGCAGAACCATCTGATGCAACATCATTTGATGCCTTGCAGAAGAAGCTTAAGGCATTCTCTAGCACGAACTAGGCTTGAGTCTATGTGTCCACCCCGAGAGATTTGTCTTGGGGTGGTTTATTTTGTGGTAAAATAAAAGAGATGAAACGCTATAATCCTGTAGAAATTGAAGCAAAATGGCAAAAGATTTGGTCGGATGAGCACCGCTATGAAGTGAGTGAAGACTCTGATCGACAAAAATACTATGTCTCGTGTATGTTCCCATATCCTTCGGGAGCTGGTATGCACGTAGGACACGTATTTGAGCACGTTATTGTTGACTCTGTTGCACGATTTCGTCGTCAGATGGGGTACAACGTACTCAACCCTATGGGATGGGACTCGTTTGGGCTACCTGCAGAAAACTACGCAATTAAAACAGGTATTCCTCCAGCGAAAACAACAAAAACAAATATTCATAATTTTATAGACCAGCTAAAGATGATTGGTCTTAGCATTGACTGGAGTCGTGAAATCAATACGAGCGATCCCCAATATTATCGCTGGACACAATGGATTTTTTCTCAGCTATTCGAGAGAGGACTTGCGTATCAGAAAGAGTCGTTGCAGTGGTGGTGTCCAAAAGACAAGACGGTGCTAGCTAACGAGCAGGTTGTTGGTGGGCGCTGTTGGCGTTGTGATAGCATTGTCGAAAAGCGTGCGATGAAGCAGTGGTTTTTCAAGATTACAGACTATGCCGACGAGTTGCTCGCAGAGATACCAAGCCTTGATTGGCCAGAAAAAATCAAGACTGCCCAGACGAACTGGATTGGTCGAAGCGAGGGAGCTGAAATTGTATTCGATCTTGCGAACGATAACGATACGATTACGGTATTTTCGACACGACCTGATACGATATTTGGCGCAACATTTCTCGTTCTTTCACCGGAGCATCCACTTGTTAAGAAGCTGGTAAATAGTGATACCCGGCCAGCAGTTGAGGCGTATGTTCAAGCGGCACTCAAGAAGTCAGAAATTGAGCGTATGTCAGAAAGCAAAGAAAAAACAGGTATATTTACAGGGAGTCATGCTATAAACCCAGCGACAGGGGAAAAGATACAGATTTGGGTAGCAGACTATGTCTTATCTGGCTATGGAACAGGGGCTGTTATGGCGGTGCCTGCACATGATGAGCGAGACTTTGCATTTGCAGAGAAATTCGGACTTCCTGTCATCGAAGTGATTGAGCGACCCGATGATAGTATCGATCAATGCTATCACGGGGAAGGGACTTTGGTGAACTCAGGGGCATTCAATGGTATGCGCAGCGAGGATGCTCGTGAGCAAATTGTGGCGTGGCTTGAGCAACAAGGAAAAGGCAGCGCAAAGGTGACATATAAAATGCATGATTGGCTTATTAGTCGTCAACGCTATTGGGGCGCTCCTATCCCGATTATTCACTGCCCAGAGCATGGTGCGGTCGCTGTTCCCGATGATCAACTCCCAGTTGTCTTGCCTGAAGTAGAAGACTATGAGCCAAAGGGTGACGGCAAGTCTGTCCTTGCGCGGGCAACTGAATGGGTCAATACAATATGCCCTACCTGTGGTGGTCCTGCAAAACGCGAAACTGACACGATGGACGGCTTTGCTTGTAGTAGTTGGTATCTCCTTCGCTACACCGATCCTCACAACGATACGCAGCCATGGGATCCAGTAAAGGCAAATTATTGGGCGCCGCTCGATATGTATGTTGGCGGCGACCATGCGACGGCACACTTGCTCTATGTCCGTTTTTGGACGCATGTATTTCATGATATGGGATTGACTGATTTTGACGAGCCAGTTAAGAAGCTTGTATATCATGGTTTGATTGGGGCAGAGGATGGTCGAAAAATGAGCAAGAGTCTCGGCAACACCGTTGATCCACGTACGATCGTCAACGAAGGCTATGGCGCTGATACACTTCGCGTGTTTGAGCTCTTTTTGGGCCCAGTCAACGAGGATTCTCACTGGAGTAGCAAAGGGATTGCAGGCATCTATCGATTCTTGAATCGCGTATGGACAATCACGAATGAATACAATGAAAGTGACAAGTCGGGAGTGGCAGTTCATGGCGCAAACATTCAACGGCTGACGCACAAAACGATCAAAAAGGTCACTGAAGACTATTACGATCTTGGTTTTAATACGGCAATCGCTGCTTTGATGGAATATGTTAATGAATTATACAAACTAAAGCTTGATGGATTTGCTGCGCCAGAATGGCACGAGGCGATTGATGCGCTTGTGCGCTTGCTTGCACCGATGGCGCCACATATTGGCGCAGAGCTATGGGAAGCGATAGGCAACACGAATAGGCTTGAAGATGCCGATTGGCCAACGTGGGACAAGAAGTACCTCATCAGCGACACGATGACAATTGTCGTACAAGTCAACGGTAAGTTACGCGCAAAGCTTGAGCTGGATCGTGATACTGAAGAAGCAGTCATTAAAGAACGTGCACTTTTAGATGAAAATGTTCAGAAGTTCGTACAAGAAGAACCGAAGAAGGTCATCTATGTGAAGGGTAAGCTCGTCAGTATTGTGGTCTAAAGATCTCCACATACAATAAAAGCTCCTCAAGGGGAGCTTTTATTGTATGTAAGCTACAGCTAATTACCTGTATCTATAGGGCCATTTTCAACTATTTCAGATACACCAAAGTTGTCGCCAATCTGAAATACCTTTACGATTGCTCCGGGGCGGATAATTTCATCAAATTCATCTCGGGCTTCAATAGCGGTGCCAGTGATGATATTCTCTTGTTCGGATGTCAGCTCTTTGCCTGATTTTTCTAGTTGTTCCTTTGCCCACTCTGTTGTCACAGAGATTGGGTTCTCGCCTTCATCGATAGGCAATTCTTCAACGGTCGCTCCTTCAACTTCCTCACCATTAGCGATTTTATCGCCAACAAGCGCAGTTTCGACGTATGGGAGTGGTGCTTTTTCTTCTACAGGCTGATGCTCACCGTAGGCGATACTGCCACCAATAGCAGTAGCGAGGACGGCGCCGGCGCCTAATCCTAGCATAAAATGATTTTTGTCAATAACATATTCACGGCGTTCGTTCTGAACAGTAGTATGTACTGGACTGTGATCGATATGATTCGTTTTCATGTTTCATATATTAGCACAAGTGATATATTTTGTCAATACTTTTATGCTTATTTTGCTTGTTCTGTCAAACCACTTGAGAAAGTAGGCGTTTTGCCGTATAATAACAAACAAGTTTTATGACAACCTAGAAAAGGAGAACATTTCATGGCACAGCCAAAGAAACAGAGCAGCCCTCGCAAGACCGGTCTGCGTCGCAGCCACTTACGACTGAAGTTGGCTCGGATGGTAAACAAGACGTCACCAGTAAAGGTAAAGACGACTAAGCACGAAACCGGCAAAGCGAAGTAGCGCAGTATACGCAGTTTAAGAGTGGGAAGTTAACAAGAAAGAACCAAAATGGCCTCAAATCGTCACCTAGGACGCATCGTTGCACTTCAGACATTATATGAATACGAGTTTCGCAAACAGGCGAATGACCCGAGTGTTAATATTGATGAAATCTTAGCAAGGAATCTGGAGCGTTATACATCAACAATCGACGATACTTCGTTCGTGAAGACACTCACAGTAGGTGTTGCAGACAAGCAGGATGAGCTTGATAAGGAGCTGCAGCCGATAGCTCCTGAGTGGCCTATAGAGCAGATTGCGCGTATCGATCGTGGTATATTGCGCCTTGGGCTCTATGAGCTGAAATATTGTGGCGATAAGGTACCGCCAAAAGTAGCAATTAACGAGGCGGTAGAGCTAGCAAAGGCATTTGGTTCTGATAATTCAAGTAAGTTTATTAACGGTGTGCTAGGGACAGCATATCGAAACTTGACTGGGGAGAAATCAGATAATGCCAGCACCAAATCTTGATAAGTTCAAAAAGTATTTTGGCAAACGTAAAGCATCAATTCAGGAAATAGTTCGTGAACCGACAGCTGGCGGAATAGTATTCCGTCGCAACAAGGATGGTGGTATTGAGATCCTTCTTATTCAGGATGCCAAAGATCGCTGGACGATTCCAAAGGGCCACATAGAAGAGGGTGAGACTGCTGTCGCGACGGCGCGTCGAGAGATTGGCGAAGAGGCAGGACTTATGGATCTTGATATGCTTGGATGGCTCGGCAAGATTCATTTTCGCTATCGACGAATCGATAAACTTGTACTTATGACGACGCAAATTTACCTTGTGCGAGTTCGTACGAGCGGCAATGAGATACAAAAAGAAGAATGGATGAATGGGATTAAGTGGTTTTCATTCAACGAAGCGCTTGATCTGATTGAATATGAAGATATTGCAAAACTGATGCTCAAGGCAAAAGCGCGCATTAGAGAGGAGAAGTTGTAAATGAGTGGCATGCCTATCGCACCGTATCAAGCATGGGCGCAGGAAAAATTAGGGTTTGAATATGAGAACGTCGACTTACTCATCACGGCGCTGACGCATCGTAGCTATGTTAATGAGCACAAAAAGAGCGTCCATGAGCACAATGAACGACTAGAGTTCTTGGGAGATGCTGTGCTTGAGCTAGTCGTAACAGATTATCTATTCCGTCATTATACAGAGCCTGAGGGTATTTTAACGAGTTGGCGAGCGGCGCTTGTCAATACAGAAAGTAATGCTGATTCTGGTGAAGAGTTGGAGTATGGGGCACTTATTCGGATGAGTCGTGGCGAAAAGCACGGCTCGCAGCGTGCTCATCGGCAAATCCTTGCGAATGCGTACGAAGCAGTTATCGGCTCGATTTATTTGGAGCGTGGCTACGATGATGCAGCCGATTTCATCGCAAAACATACTATCGCAAAACTTGATGCAATTCTTGAAGATGGCTCATGGCGAGATCCAAAAAGTCATTTACAAGAGGTGAGCCAACGCATCGATAATGCAACGCCAGTGTATCGCGTTATCGACGAAGAGGGCCCCGATCACGACAAGGTATTTACTCTCGGTGTCTATGTTGGCGAGAAGCTGATGGGTAAAGGTATTGGCCCGAGCAAACAGGTTGCACAGCAACATGCTGCTCGTGCGGCACTCACTGCGTACAAGAAGCTCCAGACGAAAGTTGAAGAGTAAGGTACGTTGACATCTACGTTAAAACAGTGTAAACTCATACAGAACAAACTACTCAAAATATAAGTGAAGTAAAGGAAGTTTTATCGTATGCTCGCAATTCGTTTGCAACGTCTAGGTCGCAAGGCCTACCCAGTTTACCGCGTGGCTGTACAGGAAGCTCAACGTCATCCGTCGAGCGGCCGTGTTGTTGCCTATGTTGGTAGCTATAATCCTCATACAAAAGAGGCAAATATCAACAAAGAGGAAGCGCAAAAATATCTTGATAACGGTGCGCAGCCAACGCCACGTGTAGTAAAGCTCCTCGTTGCGGCTGGTGTGGCATTGCCAAAGTGGGTTAAGCAGCCTGACGCAAGTAAGCAAAAGTCAATCCGCAATCCAGAAAAGTTGCGAAAGAATCAGCCAAAAGAAGAGGCTGAAACCGAAGAAGCTCCTGCTGACGCGTAGTATACCTTTTTCTTATAAATAGCCACTCTGAGAAATGAGTGGCTATTTATTTCATATAGTGGATAGTTTACCGGCGGAGACTGGTAGCTGAGAGGTGTATTCTGAGCGTTTTGAGTGTGATACAATTAATAGTACGATACCAGTAAGACCGATAAGGAGGCATGAGGGCATATGTCGACAATAGACCAGCAATTTGTAGAATACATCGTAAAATCGCTTGTGGAACATCCAGATGATGTTTCTGTCGAGCGAGAGATCGACGAAAAAGGAGTGTTATTGACACTTACGGTTAATCCAGAGGACCTCGGGCGTGTGATAGGCCGCCGTGGCGGTACTGCACAAAGTATTCGTACGCTTTTACGAGCACTCGGCACGAAGAATAGTGCACGATACAATCTAAAGATTGTCAATAATGATGATCCACAAGAATCGACGACGGTTAGCTCTTCGGAACAAACTGTGGAAAACGCTACTACTGATACTGTGGAAAACACCGAAGAGGAAGAGTCCGATTTTGCAAAAAAGTCTCGAAAAGAGCTTGCAGAATTGGATGATCTCGATATATAATCATAACTAGTTCAAGAAATACTGAACTGCGAGAAAATCAAAAAAAGCTCTTTGCGAGCAAACCACTATAGGTTTGAGAGCCTTATGTATCTAAAAGATCTGTCACGATGGCAGATCTTTTGGGTTCAACAAATCATTTTTTGTCAAGTCCCATAGACCCTGCACGGATGACGTACAGGGTCTTTTTTAGATTCTGTACAACCTGTCGCAAGGATTGTAGATTCAACTATTTGAAGACGAAGGATCACACCTCACTTGCGACGGGTGTGATCCTTTTTCTTTTTGACTGAGGCTGTAAACCTTCGAACTTTACAACCTCTGAGAGCAGAGAAGATCTAAACCAAACAGCGCAAATAGTATATGAGGCGCGACAGTGGCGGTAGTAGGATTGACTGCAAGCAATTTAACAATGAGTCGACAATAGCGAAAGGTACAGGCAGAGATGACGTCAATGCAGATATGTACATGAGTAGCAACGATAGATTCTACAGACGTTGTTGATCGAGATAGCAAGCGCGATTTGGTTTGAAGTGGGCATGGTCGTGGTTTGCAGCGCTTGCTTTCTCGGTCAACAATATTGAGTTAAAAGTGGACGCCTTCATTGTTCGACGATGTTGCGAGGATCGTCGAACAGTGTGGGCGTCCAGTAAAAGAGCAGCGCAGTTTTCACCCACTGTTGCTCTAAAAAATTAGGCGTAGTTGCACTGGCGACAACGGAAACCGCGAACGCGATTCTGCAGCACAGCTAGTAGCTATGACAACAAAGTTGTCGCTGGTGTCATACGCCTAATCGCGTCCCAAGAAAGGATATGTATGAATGAAGAATTACCGCTCGATAAAGCACTCGAGAAGTTTTCTGAAGACGAGGGAGTGTATTACGAACTCTCAGCAAAGAATCGTGACGGCGAAACACTTGTAAAGTTTACGTCTCATTTAGAGGCGAAGGACGCTGCAAGTTACGCTGATTTGATCGACGAGAAAATACTCGAAATGGCGATAACCGCCACGGAGGAAGATTATGACGAAAACTGATGAATTAGAAAAAGCCATTAAGGCCATCCCAAAAGATAAGAAACTACCGAAAATAAAACAACAAACAAAGAAAGAGGAAACAAATATGAAAAACATTAAATGTAACAAGATTTTTACAACCATTAAAGATATCACCCTTATTGCATTAATCGCTAGTCTCGTCGGATTCGTTGGTGGAATTAAATACCAAGAGGCAAAGACAAGCGATATTAAAACGCAAGCAGGAGAGATTGTTAGTCAGTTAAAAGCTTAGCGGTAGCACAAGCTACCTATGAAAAACTAAGCGAGCTACAACCCGCAGAAACGATTACAGTTGCACAAACGGCTAAGATTACGTTAAAGCTGGCATCGCGCAGCTGTGAGGATTTCCGCGGGTTCATAGCGCAATATTCATGGGACGTACACGTTGCCATGGCGGTCATGCAAGCTGAAAGCGGATGCAGGACTGATGCGCGAAATGTGAACACGAACGGCACTGAGATATTGGATTGTTGCTATAATATGACCGACCTAATGCACACTGAAATGGTACTAGACAAGGTTTCTCAGAATACGGACTAATAAGCAGCATTGAGCGATTACTATGTTAGCTGGCGCTGGAGCCTATCGATGAGCAGGCTCTATTTATAAATGAGGGATTAGTTAGCTAACTTCATAAATATACTCAACATCATTGACGGTTATTTGATCGCTGATGGGCCCTCGTTCTATAAAATATACCCAGCCACTACTACTGAGCTCAGCCCTAGCCACTTTTCCTGCAAAGATTCCTTTTCCCTGGTGATAAATAACGTAGCGTCCTAATAACCCTGGTTTACTAAACTCTTCCATCTAGGCGTCCTCCTTATTCATGCTGTTTATTCTATAGTACGACATGCGCAAGCGTGTAGCAATACTATTGACTCTCATGTATTAAAAAACTGAACAATCTCTTGTTAACGCATGATCACTAAGCCTTGTTGTCATAGGCACTATTAGTCATGCTAACTAATCTCTCTGGAGAGTTCTCAATTCCTCCAAATAAAATCAATTGAATGGAAGCTGAGATCGTGTGTCGTGCTCAGTGCCGGCAACGTTGCCTTGCGACCGGCGACCTGCACAGCGCATGAACTCAAATAATCAAATACATCGTGGGATGGAGATCAACAGGACGTTAAAAGCGGTGATATCAAGGAGCCTACGGTTGCATGATGAGAGACTTGCATAGGAGGGTAATTTCTGTTTAGGAGCAAGTAGGGGTATAAGGAGGTATGATCATGAACAAAAGAAGTTAACAGGTGGGCTCAGAGCTCAGCTTACGATTGAGTGGATCAAAACGAGGAGAGCGTCAAGAACGTGAAGTGTTCGTAAGATGCATGAGCTGATAGCACTATAGTCAATAATAAAAATGGAGGGCAAAAAACGAGAGTAGAATGCTATATGAGCGCGTCAATGAGTTTCTTATCTACATACTAGGAGAGATCTTAAGAGGGTCTTGTCGGTGCTTAAAGAAATAAAAGATAAATTTATTATGTATACGAAAAAGCCGTCTTTGTGACGGTTGTTTGTTGGTTGTATGGTGAGCAGTAGGGCTGACTAAAATGTTTGATATATTCCAGAAAGTGCTACGGTGGCGCAAAGGATAATAAGAAGTACCGCTAGAAGAGATAATAAGAACGTATAATGAGGTCTGTATGCTGTTTTTTTTGATATGTTTTACTTTATCTACGATAGGGTCTGTTTCTTCTATGTCAATTGAAACAATAGTATTTGCCGCCGAAGTAAGTTGTCGAATGTTCTCATTGACAGGGTCTATGGTAGTAGCGGCGATCGCATCCGCGCTTGGAAGTGGCTCAATGGACATGTGATGAATAGGAGTACCGCTAGAAGCATGTTTGTTTGTATTGTTGGGCTTCATATATGTATTGTATCAGAAATACAAGAGAAAAGGAGCATCAACGAGACTCCATATATAGTAGTATTATACTAAATATTTACAAAAAAGTCAATACATGCGATAATCTAACAGATGAGAAAGTTCCAAGTTATTACACTATTTCCTGAAATGTTTACTGGTGTGTTTGGCGCGTCTATGATGTGGAAAGCGCAAAAAGACGATATTGTGAGTCTTGAGACTATTGCTCTGCGAGAATTTGGACTTGGCCGTCGTCGTCAGGTAGACGATACGCCGTATGGTGGTGGCGATGGCATGCTCCTTATGGTAGAGCCGTTATGGAAAGCCGTGCAAGCGGCAAAGCAGCGTGATCCAGATGCGAAGGTTGTCCTTCTTTCGCCTCGTGGCATGCGCTGGCGACAGGCGCTCGCTCAAGAGTATAGTGAGGATTCTCATGGATATATCTTCATTTGTGGCCGCTATGAGGGCGTAGACGAGCGGATATTGGAGCTTGTTGATGTTGAACTGAGCGTTGGCGACTATGTGCTGACAGGTGGTGAGCTTCCTGCGATGACAATTATTGATTCGATTGTACGGTTAATTCCTGGTGTACTCGGCGGCGAAATGTCAGCTGCGATAGAAAGCTTCAGCGATGGTGAGACGCTCGAGTTTCCGCAATATACGCGTCCAGAGGACTGGCAGGGTAGGCATGTGCCAGAGGTACTATTGAGTGGAAATCACGCGAATATCGATAAATGGCGTAGTGCTCATAGCAAAAAAGCGGAACAATAGCCAAAACTAAACCCCGCCAAGCAGCGGGGAATAGTATGTTGTGGTGGATATATCGTAGAGCGATGTTGCAACTTTTTTGTGGTGTTTGTTTTTGTAACTTCGCTGTACTTCATAGTAGCGTATCTTTTCGTTTAGCGCAAGCAAAATGGTGTAAATCACAACAATCTGGTAGGATAGAGTTATGAAACAATTATTTTTATCAATTTTTCCTCGTGAACTGCGGCGTAATGCGGCGTATTGGCGGGGTGTTACTCTTGGATTTATTATTGTACTCCTCGTTATTTTTCAGCTTTTTACCTTCGAGGATTTTCCTGCAATTGTACAAGGATGGGGCTTGCCGGGTGATAGGGTGCTGGCGTACGTCCTTGCTGGCCTGCTACCTTTTCTGGGTGTAGCAAGTTTGCCTTTTCTGCTCTCTATGAGACTTCCTCTGTGGCTGTGGCGATTTTCTCGTGTATGCTTGCTTTTGTTGGGCACGGTATGGCTCAGCATTGCGGTATGGTGTAACGTCACACATCTGTCCATTGAGTCGGGATTATTTGGTGCGACGCTACCCCTTATGACTGGCTGGTGGACGGTACTATTTGCGGGACTTCTTCTTGCGTCGGGAGTGGTTGTTGTGCGCGAGCTGCCACGGCGGAAGTAACTCTTTACAGAGGTGATGTAATTCAGTATAATAACAGACGATATGCAGTGGCTTCATACTCTTATAGATGAAATTATAGCGCGCCAGCCCGAAGGTGAAATTATCGTGTCTTCTGGTGCGTCTCCGTCGGGAGTGTATCACTTTGGTCATCTGCGTGAAGTAATCACCTGTGATGCCATTGTTCTTGCGTTGCAACAACGGGGAAGACAAGCGAAGCACGTCCATGTTGTTGATGACCTTGATGCGTTTAGAAAAGTGCCAGTGACGCTTCCTGCCGAATATGAACAGTATTTGGGCATGCCGATCTGTGACATGCCTGCCCCTGATGACAGCCCTCGTTCGTATGCCGCGTATTGTTTTGATCCATTCAACGACAGCATGAAGCGCCTTGGTATTGTTGCAGACATTGTTCATAGTAGTGAGCGCTATCGAACGGGATACTATACGCCAGCAATTGAGCGTTCCCTAGAACGTGCTGATCGCGCGCGCCAGGCGATTATTGATGTCTCGGGAAGAAAACTCGACCCACAATGGTCACCAATCCAGGTAATGGATAATGGACGTCTGAAAAATAGGACGTTTGTATCGATCGATACAACGCAAAAAACGCTTCGCTATAGCAAGCCTGACGGTGAGACTGTCGATGTTTCTTATGATAAAGGCGAAGTAAAGCTTGATTGGCGACTTGATTGGCCGGGGCGCTGGTGGTTGATGGGGGTATCGGTAGAGCCGTTTGGACGAGACCATGCAACAAAGGGCGGTTCCTATGATACTGGTGTAAGGATTATGCAAGAAGTATATGACTCGGTTGCGCCAATTCCAGTGCCGTATGAATTTATCAATCGTACAGGTGACACAAAAAAGATGAGCGCCAGTAAGGGAACTGGAGTGAATGCGCATGAAGTGACTGACGTACTTCCTGCTGAGGTTGTTCGTTTTTTTATGCTTCGTTCGGCTCCTGGCAAGCGTCTCTTTTTTGACGAGACAGAGAGTCTTATCCGTTTGATTGATGACTTTGCGCGATTGCTTGCAACACCCGAGAAGACGGCGCATGATGAAGAACTGATTCGTTTGAGTGTTCGCGGATCGAATGAGCAGACTATTAGCCGAATACCTTTTTCGCATCTCGTTGCCTCGTACCAGGCAGCCCTTCGAGATACCGAGAGAACGCTTGAGACGCTTAAACGTAGTGAGTATCATGATGTCGTTGAGCAGGAGTCGGATATTATTCGTCGAGAACTCACATTTATCGCCCGCTGGCTTGATATGTGGGCGCCAGAAGACAGTAAGTTTAGTCTTCAGGAATCTATCACTCCAGAAAGCTTCAACGAAGCTGAGACAGCATTTTTGTCGCATCTAGCAGACGATATAGCCCATGCTCCAGCACACGCAGATGGTGCGTGGTTTCATAATGCAATCTATCAGTACAAGGAATCATCTGGACTTCCACCAAAAGAATTGTTCTCCGTCATTTATCGCGCAACAATCGGCAAAACTTCTGGGCCACGAGCTGGATGGTTTTTGTCGATATTGCCTCGTGAATGGCTTATTGCTCGGCTTCGACTTGAACGGTAAGTGCAAAGATTCGTATCTATATTTTTCACGGTAGTGTATCATAAGAGTATGAAGAAGTTTTTAATATTTGTAGGCGCAATATTTGTTTTACTGAGCGGTTTAGTTGTGGCAACACCATCGACTGTGGAGGCAAAAAGTACAAATAACTTTCGCATTTCAAAATATGATATCCATTATACGCTATCGAGGGATAGTGAAAATCGATCGACACTACAAACGACGGAAAAAATTGTTGCACAGTTTCCCAACGAAAATCAGAATCACGGCATTGAACGCTTTATCCCGACCAAGTACGATAAACACTCTATAAGCCTTAAGATAACAAGTGTGGTCGATGAGAATAATAAAAAAGTTTCATATGATACATATACAAGCGGTAATGGTGAAGTGGTACGTATTGGTGACGCTCATCAATACGTACATGGTGAGAAAACGTATATTATTTCGTATTCACAGCGAGATGTTACAAAATTCTATGCCAATACTTCAAGGGACGAGTTCTACTGGGATACAAACGGTACAGACTGGAGGGTTCCTATTGATTCGTTGTCTGTCACATTATCTATTGATGATGCATTAAAAGAAAACCTAGTAGGCAACGTATATTGTTACAAAGGAGCGTATCAATCGAATGAAAGCTGCGATATTACAAAAACGTCAAATCAAATCGCAACAACGGTCAGCAGTTTGTCGGCTGGTGAGAATGTGACGCTTGCGATTGGATTTAACGAGGGAACATTTGCTCCCTATAAAATGTCTGATTTTGAGAAGTTTATTGAATTTATGAAGCCTATATGGGCTATAGCTGCTGTCGTGTCCTCCTTCATTGGGATGATTATTACTATAGCTATGTCTATAAAATGGTATCGAACTTCTCGTCGAAAGAAAGAGCTAGGGACGATCATTCCCGAGTATCTTCCTCCTAAAGATGCGAGCGTTACCGTGTCTGCGATGGTGCTATCTTCGTATGGATCAACGTTTGCGGCTCAGCTTATCGACTTTGCTGTACGACATTATATTAAGATCTATGAGACAAAACAGAAATCATTTTTGTCCGGTACGGAATATGATATAGAAATTGCCCGAGATATTACACCGCTACACGAGGAAGAAAAAGAGCTACTTAATGATATATTTTCTGGCAATGTGCAGATAGGGAGTCGTATTGCATTGTCTGATATTCGAAAGAAATACGCCATTCAGTCAAGCCTCTACGACAATACCAAGAAGCTCAAGCAGCTTGCGCGAGAAAAGTACAAGTTGTATTACAAGGATGATACGATGCGCCAACCATATAAAACATTAGGAATTGTATTTGCCATTATTGGTGTAGTTACGGTAAATGTTTCGATGTTTATGTTTGCCGCGATATGTGCCGTGCTTGGGTACACATTATGGGTATATACCGATAAAGGGCTGGCATTGAATCGATATCTATTGGGGCTAAAGGAGTATATTACTGTCGCAGAAGTAGAGCGCCTCAAGATGCTCCAAAGTCCTTCGGGAGCTGAAAAAGTTGGGGCTATTGATCCGAGCGATTCATCACAGATGGTGAAGCTATACGAGAAAGTGCTTCCGTATGCGATTTTGTTTGGACAAGAAAAAGAATGGAATAAAGAACTCGAACACTACTATACTGCAACGAATTCCCAGCCAGACTGGTTTATTGGGACACATGCAGCATTCTCGGCGGCGGCCTTTAGCTCTGCGATAAGCAGCTTTTCTGCGTCTGCTTCAGCCTCGGTATCTTCTTCGTCGGGTGGCTCATCTGGCGGCGGCTTCTCCGGCGGCGGCGGAGGCGGAGGTGGCGGCGGAGGCTGGTAAGCCGCGGTGGGTCAAAATCTAAGGTTTGTCGAGAGGATTAGAGCAGTCTATATGCAATCGTTTGCTGGCATGTTGTAAATAGGCTAGTCCAGAGTTGTTCCACACCAGATTGATGATCCGTCCCTGGCTCCGAAAAGCGCCAGCGAAGATTGTAAGCCACAATCGTCTATACTGTTTCCTTTAACGAACCAAATAAGCCGAGAGGTTCCTCTTTCCCAGAAAACGCCTGCACGTTTTACGCCACTTACTCCAACGATTTGGTCGGTTACGACAGTTGGTTGAGTGCCGACGGTATCTAACTTATCGAAAAGGATTTGATTGACAACTGTTCTGCCATTATCTCCACAATCATTTTTTCCATCGCCATTGGTATCGATGTTATTATTGCCAAGACAGCCACCCTCTGTAGGATATTCCCCATTGAGGGCTTTATATGCTTTGAGAAGTTTGATCGATTCTGCAACTGCAGTTGCCTGGGCGGTGTTTTTTGCTCTTGTTTGTATCCCATTATACGCAACCATCGAAATTGCAGCGAGTATCGCAATCACCACAATAACAATCAATAACTCTACAATAGTAAACCCAGCTCTCTCTATCCTTCTTCTATATACAATCCTAACCATAAGCCCGATTATAGGGGGGGGGAGACCCTTGT
>JBATSI010000016.1:0-15312 GCA_049293215.1 Saccharimonas sp. (SeqCode)
GCGGCTATCGCCAAATGGATGAAGCAAGCGATAGATGCGCGGGACAATAGCGTAAAACTGGATGAATACAGGCAAGAGGTAATGGAATTGATGGAACAGTTTCCCTTGCCATCAGATAGATAGCGTATTGATAAATGAAACTTATTAAATAGCCCCTTATACGGGGCTATTTAATAGGTGTAGTGTCTTTGGCGCTATTTGTTAGCAGCCGCTACCTACGACAAAGCTTTCTGCAGGTGTTAAAGAGGCTGAGTCTTTATCGCCAGCCCACCAGGTTATCTTATATCCAGTGATAGTACCAGTTGATGGACATACTGCATAGCCAACAGTCTTACTTGATGTCGATGCACCAGATACGAGCTTGGCAGTAAGCGCGGTGTCGAGCTTTGCCTCAGCAGCAGCGGTGTCGCTCAATCCACCCGTGAGTTCGGTGGTTGTTGGGTAGGCGCCCTTGATACTGTTCCACGCCTCAATCTTGTTCTTCACTTGGCTTGCGCTCTCTTTGTTCGAAGAAGCATTCGCACGATTCTGTATACCGTTATAAGCCACAATACTAATGGCTGCCAAGATTGCAATCACAACGATAACAATCAAGAGCTCAACGATGGTGAATCCCTTTTGATTAAATTTTGTTTTGGTCATATAGCTATGCCCCCTATTAATTGTTTTATATACTATGATAATACTACAGAGAAAGGATAAGTGCAATAAAATTAAAGCAGTATTTATGACGAACAACTAATGGTAATAACTAAAGGCGGCTTTGCTTGCCGCCTTTAGTTATTACCAGGGTGTATATATTATTCAAATCTGGTTATTCAGCAGGTACCGACAGTGAATTTTTCTGCAGGTGTTAAGGAAGCTGAATCTTTATCCCCTGCCCACCAAGTAATAGTGTAACCGGTCGTAGAGACGCAAGATACACCAACGGGTTTATCTTTTGTAGCACTTGCTGAACCGGTAGGAGCTGTTGAAGTTCCTGCGTAGGCAAGTTTGCTGACAAGAGTTGCATCGAGAGCAGCTTCTTTTGCATCTGTTGCGCTCAGTCCACCTACGAGCTGCGTGAGTGTTGGATATGCACCCTTGATTGTGTTCCACGCTTCAATCTTGTTTTTTACTTGGCTTGCGCTCTCTTTGTTCGAAGAAGCATTTGCACGATTCTGTATACCGTTATAAGCTACAATGCTAATTGCCGCCAAGATTGCAATCACAACGATAACAATCAAGAGCTCAACGATGGTGAATCCCTTTTGATTAAATTTTGTTTTGGTCATATAGTTATGCCCCCTAGTTGCTTATTTATATACTAACACTTGGTATTGTATAGGAACCATGCTTAAAGCACAAGCTATATGCGACGGCTAATAGTTGGTGATTTTTGCCTTCATTGATCCCGTTGCTGTTATATCTTGTCCAGCGGCTGTGGTGGCAGTCTTGAGAGTTACTTTTACCGCAGACGTGTTGGCTGAAGGATTACTTGACCCACTAGTGCTTGCGATACTGTTAAAGTAACGTATAACAAATCCATCTGAGGCGACATTTGTAAGAACGCGAGTGTCAGTGTTAGCTGCACTACACGGCCATAATAGTTGATTCTTTACTATGCAAGTTGATTGTTGCCACATCTGTCCGCACACGTTGTTTGCCGCAGGCGAGGAACTGCTGAACGTTGCGCCTACGGGAACTATTGTTCTACGCCATAGGGTTCCATTAACTATATGATAGATGATAGATATCTTTACTGGTGGATTGGATTTCCAGAGTTTTCCGTTGAGTGTGCTGGTAGTATTACAGGGGTTACTTGAAGTACTGGTATAGATAAGCTCTCTCGCGGGGTCTGTGGGGTTTCTGTCGGTTGCGTATTGTCCGAGTATGAGAAGGGGTGATGTCATAGGGACGAGTGTCATATCGTCATCTGCTAGTGTACCGACAGATGTTGCAAGTCGCACGTCTTGCTCTATTTGATCAAGGGCGCTTTGAATGTCATATGTAGCCGATCCCTCGGTATTTGATACGACAACAGAGCTTGTGAGTGCTACCATAGCAGCAATCAGAACGCCAATGATAATAACGATCATCGGTGCGATCACGAGCATTTCTACGATAGTAAAGCCACTAGTTCTCTGGGCCTTTGAGCATTGCATGAACTACCTCCATTTTATCTGTTCCACTTCCATAACTAATTGTAGCGGTAATACGACTAATACTTGGTGTTGTAGATGAATAAGGGCAGTCTACAACTATTTTTGCGCTGACGGGAATAGGCAGTCCGGACGTGTCGATATCGGTGAGTGCGGGAGTCGTTGTGCTTGCTGCGCAGGTGCTACTTACGCTCTCTGACTGTCGTCGCAATAGTTCGTAGCCAGCGCTGCTTGCCTTTGAGTAGTTGGTAGCTTCGGCCGTGCTCTGAATGCTAACATTGTACAGTTGAGAAAACGCACCAACGAATAGTGCACCTATAAATAGTGTTATCATTAATTCGACAGTGGTAAATCCTGTTCTTGCTGAATATTTCATCGGCGATTACTTTGCACGGTTATGATAGTAGAAGGGGCGCTTTCGAGACGATAATAGAGCTTGAACTGAGAGCATTCCATAGATGATGCAGTCGTACATAACGTATTACTCCGAGTAAGCGGTTCGTAAATTATAATATTAACAGATGAGCTACTGGAGGTAAGACTATTGCTTGCTGAACGAGCCTGTAGCGCAGGAGTGTCTCCCTGAAATGGATAATAATAGGCACTATCGTTTAATCCTGGTAAAATTTGTTTTGTTGTTTTGTCTGTTGCTGAAGCAAGCATTTGGTCGGATGCAGGGTAAACGCCTCCTTTTGCTCCCACGGTTCCTGTTGCGTCGCCATTATAAAACGACTCAAGGCCTCTCGCGATAGTGTCTACGGTTGTTGTGCGAGCTTTGTCTCTTGCGTCTTTTTGGCTACTAGAAAGTGACACCATACCAATGGTTATAAGAATAGCCATAACAACCATAACGATTGACAACTCTACAAGAGTAAACCCGCGTTCTCTTAACATACTTATAGCATAAGGGTTTTGCGGGCAAAGCGCAAGACTAGGCTATATTTCAAGCGGTTCTTGGACTATTGTAATGCGAAATTTATCGCGAACTGCACCGATGATTTCATCGCGTGCTGCCGCAAGATCACTATAGCCGGTAGCGGATTGATTGATAAGTACGAGTGCGTTTTTGTCGTGCACTTTTATACCATGAAGTACCTGTCCCTTGAGTCCAGTTTGCTCAATAAGCCACCCAGTCGGCACTTTGAATCGTCCGTCTGGCATGTCATATACGGGCATATCTGGATATGTTTGCTTGAGATCGTTAAGTTGCCATTGCTCGATGATGGCATTTTTGAAAAACGACCCGGTGTTCGGCGTGACTTTTGGGTCGGGTAGTTTATCTTTTCGTATTGCGATAACTGCATCTCTAATAACTTGAGGTGTATAAAGCGTTATATTGTGCACTTCGAAATACTCTTGAATAGCTTTGTAAAAAGGAGGTTGCGGTGCCGCCTTGTAGAGGCGAAGTGTGACCGAAGTAATAATATAACGCCCCATTTCTCGGCCACGAAAGATACTGTGTCTATAGGAAAATCCACAATCCTCTGCAGAAAAGGTAACAAGTTGATGTGTTGTTGTGTCATAAGCTTCGAGCGAGATAAAAGTATCAGCAATTTCTTGGCCGTATGCTCCAACGTTTTGTACGGGCGCGGCGCCAACAGTACCTGGGATAGCAGAAAGCGCTTCGATGCCAGATAGATTCATCTCTACGGTTTTGCGAATAGTGTCATCGAGTAGTTCTCCGGCACCAATTTTGAAAGTTATCGACTGGGCATCTTCGGCTATGGCTGAAAAACCCATAATTCTATTACGTATAACAATACCGTTGAAACCCTCATCGTGAGCAAGGGTATTGCTGCCGCCCCCAAGCACAAAAAGGCGTAGCTTCTGCTGAGCGGCTTTTGTGCATATTTCTTGCACTTCTTCCACTGAGTGAACATCAGTCATAAATCGTGCGTTGCCACCAAGCCGCATCGTAAGGTAGTTTTTGAGGGGTATATTTGTGTGTACTTCCATGATAATAATATATCATTCATGATATATTATTGCAATCCGCTTATTTTCGTAAAGCTATGAAAATACCCCATGCGAACATGAGGTAGTTTCAATGGTACACCCGGCAGGATTCGAACCTGCGACCCCTTGGTTCGAAGCCAAGTACTCTAATCCGCTGAGCTACGGGTGCTTACAGGTTATTATTGTAGCATAGCAGGGGTAAAAAATATAGCCCACCAAAAGTGGACTATATGGTATAAGATGATGGAGCTTAGTAATAGCTACGAATTGACTGAGTGTAAGAACCGCCGGTGCCAGTAGCGGTAAGGATAATAGCAGCGATGAGTGAAAGTACTAGTATGCCTACTGCAATAGATAGCACAACGATATAGTATGTCCTGATATTTTTTGCCCAGACAAGATCGCGCTGTGATGCTATGTATGGTGTATTGTTGGTGTCTGTTGTTGTCTTATATAGCACGAAGAAGTCAACAATACCCCAACACGATAGGATAAATAGTCCAAACGCAGCAAGTATGTTAATGAACGGTATAATAGATAGTCCGATACAGGCAATTGCTATCCAAAAACGAGTCTTCCCGCTTGTATCCCCTCGATACCATCGTGCGAGTCCGAGCTGTCCGGCAAAAAGAGCGAGCGTTATGATGGCAAGATAGCTACGGGGTGTCCTATCGTCGATAACAGGTGCTGCTGGTTGTGCGGAGGCATAAGCTGGGGGTGGAGTAACGGTCCGTGGTGGTGTCGGTTGAGCGTTTGGTGCTGAATCGGTACTTGATGGTTCGTTTGTCATGATAGAATCTCTCCTCACTATATAATGTAACATTAGTATAGCGTACCTTGTCGTAGCGAGCAATTATATTATATTCCACAGAGAAACACATAAAGAAGCTTGACGATAGCTATATGAATTTGTTACACTAACTACTGTTTTAGGCGTATTGTACGCGAATATTGCAAAAAATACTAAAACATGATATAATGGTTGTATGGGCCAGTAGCTCAGCTGGTTAGAGCACCTGCCTCTTAAGCAGGGTGTCGAGGGTTCAAGTCCCTCCTGGCCCTCCATAAAAATTCGCCTCGATGAGGTGTTTTTTTATGGTTACATCTAGGCACTGCCTGTTTCTGCAACGTGAAAAATGGTATAATACCTTAGTTATGAAACCTCTTAATGATATCGGTCGGCGTTTGGTCGCTGAGCTTGTGCGTGCAAAGCAGTTTCGAGACAAAGAAGAACGAGCTCGTGCTAAGAGTGAAAAAGTCAATATTGTCGGTGCTGGCGGAGCGTTAACTGCAGCATATGAGCAACTGCGAAATGCTGCCGAAAACAGCGAGGAGCATCTCTTGCTCCAAAATGCAATCAAACGCTTCTACCGTCAACTTTTTGTTGTACGTGACGATAAAGTTATAGCCGACAGCGGTAATGAGTTGATTATTGAACTGACTCTTGCGGGCTACGTAGAAAACGATAGCATAACAAAGCGACAGATTGAACGTATCACCGAGCTATCGCTGCAGCATTACCACGCGTATCTGCAGCTTAAGCACCGAAGGGCTGCGCGTCAAGAAGTGATGTTTGGTTGGGTCATAGATAGTCTTGCAGTAGAAGTATCGGCAATTTTGCGACCGCGCTATGAAGATGCGGCGTTTGTTGACTTCTCGTATGAATATCTGTCAGCTATTATTCCTGTGGCAGCCGTAGGACTTGCGGATGATTTTGGGGCGGCTCTCTATATATCTATATATCGTGCATTATTAAAAAGTGATAGCGCAGAGACACGAGTGTCGCTTCTTCGTCGCTACGGCGTAGACGTGATGCAGCTTGACACTTTCATAGACTATAACAAGCGTATTGATGAGCTTATTGAATCACCAAAAACTGATGAACTATACCATATTGTCGACCGCCAAGGTGCGCCACTACGAATCATTCGTCGAATGATTGCCGATCACAGTGATATTGCACAATTGCTAACGAAGCAAGACGTGTTTCTTGATGCATTTGAAAAGCAGGTGAATCATGAGTACATGTCTATTTCTCGTAGAATAAATCATGCAGTTGTGCGTAGTGTTGTTTTTCTCATCATTACAAAGTTTTTAATAGGTATTGCTATTGAGGTGCCATATGATATCTTTGCAAATGGTCATATATTGTGGCAGCCGCTTATTATTAATTTACTGTTCCCGCCGATATATATGGTGCTCCTTCGTTTGACGAATACGTTGCCTAGCTATGCCAATACGACAGCGTTGGTATCTCGTATCGATACTATGCTCTATGGTGAACAAACAACGCTTATAAAAGCAACGGTAGGACGGAAAAAATATGGCACTGTGTTCTCGCTATTTTATGGATTCTGTTGCATCTTGGTATTTGCGCTCGTTACGTGGTTGCTTTTGCTTCTTAACTTTTCATTTGTCCATATTGTCATCTTCTTTGTTTTTGTTTCTGCGGCGAGTTTTCTCGGCTTTCGTTTGGGACACCTTATCAGAGAGATCGAGATTGTCCGTCCCAATAGTAATGGCGTGACAACGCTTCGGGATTTTATCTATCTTCCGTTTGTGGTCGCTGGACAATGGATGAGCGACAAGTATAGCAAACTAAATATCGTTACTATTATGCTTGATATGATTATAGAGATGCCGCTAAAGACGGTCTTGCGATTGTTGCGGCAGTGGAATGCACTTATTGATGACCGAAAGGATTATTTGTCATGAGTCGAGAGTTAAACGGAAAAGAATTGGCGGGATTTATCAAACAGCGGCAAGCACGGCAGGTGCGACGACTGCGCCAGGCAGACAAGATTGTGCCAAAACTGCTTATCATTACGGCAAAACATACTTCTGCTGCGATTGATACCTATGTACGATTGAAGTGTGTGTATGCTGCAGATATCCTTATTGATACCGAAGTGATCGCGTGTAGCGAAGCGGATATGCCGAGTATTATTGCAGAGGCGAATGTCGATGAATCGATTCACGGGATTATTGTACAGCTACCGCTCGAGGACGTGTCAAAGACTGACACTATCGTTGCAGGGATTGCGCCACAAAAAGACGTCGATGGTCTTGGTGGCGAGCGAGCGTCGTTTGTGAGTGCAACCGCAGAAGCGATTGATTGGCTTCTTTCTGGATATAATGTCGTACTGGATGGCAAAAAGATTGCTATAATCGGGCGCGGCCGTTTGGTCGGGGCGCCCCTTGAGCGACTATGGCATAGCCGAGGACTTGACGTGACAACGTGTGACGAACATTCGACGAACACACAGGAGGTGATTAAGCGAAGTGACGTTATTGTAACGGCAACAGGGAGGCCGCATCTGATAGTGTCTGATATGGTAAAGGACAAGGCTGTGATAGTTGATGCCGGGACGGCAAGCGAAGACGGCGTACTAGTAGGCGATGTCGACGATAGTGTGCGCGAACGAAGCGATGTTACGATGACTCCCGATAAGGGCGGCGTTGGTCCACTCACGATAGCCGTGATGATTGATCACGTTATTCAAGCTGCTGAGTTAAGTAAGCAGTAGGCTGAGATTATTCACTCAGTCCAAGTGCATCCTTGACGCGCTTGACAACTTGACTTGGAGTGAGCTCTGCCTTAACGATATAACTATGAATGGTAAGGCGTCGAAGCTTTTCGGGTGCCTCTTCTTGTCCAAGATTTGTGAGAATAATAACAGGAATATCTTTTCCCCAGCTATGCTCACGAATCTTTTCTAGCGTATCTGCTCCGTTCATTCGTGGCATCTGTAGATCGAGAAGGATGATATCTGGATGATATTTCTCGACCATGGCAATACCGGCTTCGCCGTCGCTTGCGGCTTCAACCTCGAAACCGTTTGCCTCGAACTTCATTCGATACATCTGGTTTATAACTTCGTCGTCTTCAATGATAGCAATTTTTGTCATTTCCCTTATAATAGCAGGGAAGGCATAAAAAATAAATGGTGGGCAGATATTCAGTCGTATTGCAACGGACATCTCGTCGAGGAGGTATGAGATTTTCTTCGGTTGTTGTGCGAGATAAATATAATGCGAGAAGATACTGGATTGAACGCCGGATGGTACGAGTGTTCACGACGTTTCTCCGAACGATTGTTTCGAGCAAGCGGCTTGACGAAGCCGATACGCCGCAGCGTACACTTGCGAGCCGGTTGGCGTATATTCCACCGGGTATGCGTGCTTGGCGGGGCTATATGCCTGGTGGTTTTGCAACGTATCATGTCCATGCGCCAGAGGTGAAGGGGCGGCATACGCGCGTGAAACTCGATGCTATTACTCGTCGATTCTTTCGTCATACGTATGATGCGGTTGGTCTGCGCTCGCGTGCGTATATTTTGTCGTGGATTGCTCTTGCGTGGGCTGAGCAGTCGAAGCTTCCAGTGCGGTGGCTGAGTATTGCTGGCGGCAGCGGCCTGCCGGTATACGAGATATTTGCTGATATGCCAGAAAAAATAAGAAAAAATGCAAGGTTGAAGGTGGCTGATATTGATCAAACAACACTCGATTTTGCGGCAGAAATATATGATTTACAAGGAATATCGATATCCGAAGTCTCGTTTGAGTACATCGATATATGTAATACCCGAAAAAGACGGATGCTGCTTGAGTCGTATCGTCCATCAATTGTTGACGCAATGGGGCTATTTGAGTATCTTGACGAAGCGCCTGCGATAAGTTTAATCAAGGCGATATATGAGCAGCTTCCCGAGGGAGGAATTTTTATCTTTACCAATATGTCGCCGGAACATCCAGATTATGCGGTCCACAAAAAAGCGCTTCAATGGCCAGGGGTTATTGCGCGCTCCGAGAGTGATATTGCCCAATTTCTAAAAAAAGCAAAGATTCCCCTGGCGTGTTGCCAGGCCTATCGTGCTCATGATAAAGTATATACAGTTTATAAGGTGGAAAAATGACAAGCTTCTTATCGGTTTTATTGGTCGTCGTAGGTATTCTCAACATTGTTATTGGCATTACGATATTTCGACGTACGACGCCGACACTTGCTCGATGGCCGTTTCTCGCTCTTTTGCTAGCAACGGGTTGGTGGGCTATCTCGATTGCGTTTTTCACAGTAGCTCGTTCTGTTGAGTGGGCGCAATTATTTGTTGATAGTTATTATATCGCAGCGATTGCGATAGGCTCAGGGCTGACAGCATTTTCATTGAGTATCTCAAAACAACTACACTACCGTCCACTTCTCCTCTTTTTGAGCTATATACCGACGATTATACTCTTGATTATTACACTTTCCACTCGTGGATGGATCGTCGGGGTCAACATGGTGACGGGCAGTCTGACGTCGCGAGTAACGCTAAATGAGTTACACTATTCGCTGTATGGTGTGGCTTTTTTGTTGATGTTTGGTATAGGAACTGCGATCTTCTGGAGAGCGATGCGACAAGCACGGGGCAAGGTGCTGCATCGAAATCAAGTTATTATGGCAGGTATCACCTTTGCTGGATTCATTGGTATTCTCTTTAACCTTATTCTACCGTGGCTGGGGATATATGACTATATCGCGGTTGGGCCACTATTTTCTATATTTTTCGCACTGAGTGTGACATATGCAATTGTTCGCTATAGTTTCTTTGACTTGCGCCAGACAATTGTCATGTCGATTTCTTATGTGCTCGCGAGTCTTGTTGCAATTGCGGTATATCTGGGGGTTATTTGGATATTTGGCATTGTGTTTGTCAGTGCAACGGCCAACCAGTATCTTATTGGTACGGTGTATCTGGCGATTGCGCTTATTATCGCAACGACGTTTAATATTTTTCGACGCATCTTCGACCAATTGACGGCACGGTTATTTTTGCGGGAGCAGCGCAATGTTGAAGTGGTGATTGATGAGTTTGGCGATGCAATCTTGGGCGATACAGATAGTCAATCAATTGTCGAAAAAGCTGAGGGGGTGATTAGCGAGACTGTCCATCCAACACAGGTTGGTTTTGTCCTTGTGCGCGATAATGATGTACGGACCATTGCGTTTCCTGACACGAAATCAAAAAAACTTACTGCAGTTATTCCGCTGCTTGATGTTGTTACCGAGGATATGCAAACAATCGTTACCGATACAGCAAGAGTGGGCCATCGGCGCGAAATAGATCGTTTACTACGCCAAGATATCGCTATTGTGATACGAATGCAACTCAAAGACCGGCTTATTGGCTACCTTGTTATTGGAAGTAAAAAGAATGGTGGCGTCTATACATCATCCGAGGCGCATATGCTTAATGCTATGGCCGATGAGCTTGCGCTTGCTATTGATAGCTCGTATCGTTTTCAGGAGATACAACAGTTCAATTCACGCCTCAAGCGAGAAGTAAACAAGGCGACCCGTGATCTTCGTGTCTCAAATCAACAATTGCGTGATCTTGATGCAACGAAAGATGAGTTTGTGAGTATGGCGAGTCATCAACTTAGGACACCGCTGACGAGTGTGAAAGGGTATATCTCGATGGTGCTCGAGGGAGATGCGGGCAAGATCACCGACGAACAGCGGCAATTGCTCGGTGAAGCGTTTGCGAGTAGCGAACGGATGGTCCACCTCATAGGTGACTTCTTGAATGTTTCGCGTATTCAGACGGGTAAGTTTATGATTGATCGACAGCAGTGTGACATTGCAAAACTCGTGGAGCAGGAAGTTGAGGGGATGCTGCCAATGGCAGAAAATCACGCATTGACAATTGAATATCGTCACGCTGGTTTAATTCCGATGCTGTATCTTGATGAAGGAAAAATTCGCCAGGTAGTGATGAACTTTATCGATAATGCCGTCTATTACTCTCCCGAGGGAGGAAAAATATTGGTAAGGCTATTTGTTGAAGATGGTGATGTTGTCTGCACGATAAAGGACAAAGGAATCGGTGTACCAAAAGATGTTCAGCACAAACTGTTTACGAAGTTTTTCCGTGCAGGAAATGCACAATTGCAGCGTCCCGATGGAACGGGTATTGGGCTGTATCTGGCAAAAAAAGTTATCGACGGGCATGGCGGAAGAATATTAGTGGAATCACAAGAAGGCAAGGGGAGCACCTTTGGCTTTCGCTTACCGATTCGTCGTCTTGCAAAACCACCCGAAACGACAGTATAGCAGATACCACAAAACCACCCCATCGTATCCTAAGGGGTGGTTTTGGTCTGAGGCGAATCGCTCAGTGGGAGCGGTCAGTCTCTTACTTGCGCAGTGCGCGGCGGCTTGAGTTGTAGTAGCTGGTTGCTGCAATGAGCGATCCAAGTCCGACAACAGAAGCGATACCATCGGTAATACCGGTGTGAGGAAGCTCAGGTGGCGTCTCTGGTGTTGGAGGCGTTACTGGCACATCGTCACAGTCGCTAAGGTTTCGTGAATGCTTACTCCCGTCAAAGTCACCTTTGTTAATAACAATGATAGTCTTTGAGTCGAGATCACACACCTTTTCCTTCTCTGGTGATGGTGGTACTTCTATCGTTGCGTCATCACAATCGTCTGGGCTACCTGGAACGGTTGGTGTATCGACACAGACGGTGTTTTTGATACTGCCTTCAAGGTATACGGGAACCTTCGCCTTGATTGTGTAACTCTTGCTTTCGCCTATCTTGAGCGTTGGAATAGTTGTTGTCCAGGTACCATCAGCGATGGTTCCTTCGCTTGCAGAGATAAACGTGACGCCTGTTGGCTGCTTGTCAGTAACGACAGCATCTTTCAAGTCAACGTTACCAGTGTTTGTTACCTTGATTTGGTACGTAAACTCTTGGTTAACATCAACGTTCTTGTGGTCTACGCCATCAACAAGTTTCTCAATCTTGATAGCAGGCTTCTGCTCTTCCTTGATTGTCACTTGTTTGGCACATGCTTCGCTCGTCACAGTCTTGTCGGTGCCGTCTACAGAAACGGTTACAAATGCCTTGACGGTGTATGTTCCTGTTTCAAATCCATCAAAAGTTGCATTTGCTGAACTATAGACTTCTTTGCCGCTTTGGTCGTAGACTTTGTAGGTAGTGCCCTTGTATGTTGCACCATCTTGAGCGGTGTACTTTACTGCAAACTTGTAGCTTGTTCGTGTGATTTTCTCTACAGTGAGAAGGTCACAGCTATAAACTGGTTTCTTGCAGTCTTTATTAACAATAACGGTTGCAGTGTCATTCTTGACGCCATTATTCGTTGTTGCATATGCGGTGTTGATGAGTGTGTTTTTACCACATTCAAGTGCGCTTTCATCAGTTACCTTGGCGGTAAATTTGAGGTAAGCAGCGCCTCCAGGGACATATCCACCAATATTGATACCGTTGTTGACGATATTATCTGATGTCAGTTTCTTCCACTGGTTGCCTGTTGCTTGGTTTGAGATGTAGCTTGTACCTGCGACATAGGTAAGACCCTTTGGCAATTTGTCATTGATTGTCACTGGATCTTGAGTCACATCGCCAGTATTCTTGTACTTTATCTTGAACTCAACTTCGTTTCCTGCTTTTGTTGTCACGCTATCGCTGTAGTCGCCACTATTGCCGACGCGAACTTGCTTGTCGATTTCAAAGTTTGGCGTACCTGCAAATTGTGGTTTTACGATAAACGTAAGATACCCTGCGTATTGGAAACAGCCAGGGATGTTACCATCCATCTTCGTGTAGCCAAGCTTTGCGCCAGCGCTCGTAAAGAGACTTTCTGGAATGGTGAAGCCGTTACCGTTGGCGTTGTTGTAGTACTTGATAGTCCCTGGTACAAGGGCAAGATTGAACTTCTTGTCCGAGCTAAAGGTTGCGTGGTCGTATACTTCTGTTGGTGAAGCATTACTTGAGCTCAAAAATCCATTAACTTGGATTGATGTTGCTGTTGTTGTTGGCAAATTAAACTTTGCCGTAACGTCCTTTGCGACAAGATTAAGGTTTGATGCCGCGTTATTGTGAACGTACATTCGGACGACGTACGATTTGCCGGCTTCAACCGCTTGGTTGTCTTGCCATTTGCCGTTTGTTCCGTTCTCACGGATGCCGACGAAGTTTCGTTCGTCACCAATATTTGGGTTGTTTGTTATCGAGTTGAAGGTGATGTGATCAGCTGGCCTCTCGATAGTAAATGTTGGTCGCTCCGGACCCCACGCATAAAGCGCGGCTGGCACAGCGATAACTGCTGCAAGAATAGCAGCAAACATCGTCGTACGCTTTGGAAGCGATCGTAGTTTTGCGATTATATTACGCATAGTTACTCCTCTCGATTGACGAATCTCGCACGAACGTCAACCATTACTCCTACTAATTTATATTATATATTATTTTGTACAAAAAATCAAGTTTTACAGTAGTGCGCAAGTGAATTGTTAAAGGTCGGGGCTCATTAAGCCATAACTTAGCGTATTAAAGTGATGATCCGCCAGAGAGGATCATCTATCGGAGGTAATTCCTCAACGAGAGATCAACTCTCTGGCAGGTTCGTTGAGTACATGAATAAGAAGGTGCCCGAGTGGGGCGGCTCGCAGGATAGCTATCCTACTGCCGCCCCACTCAAGCTCAGTCGTCCGGGTCGACGTCGCCCTCCTGGGCGGGCTGACCTGCGTCGGTCCCGTCCTCGGTGGTGGCGGAGTCTCCGCCGTCCGGTTCCGTGCCAGATCCGCCAGTGTCAGCACCAGGTGCTGGCTCGGTCGGATCTGGTTCTGGCTGAGGTGGAGCAGTGTAGTCCTCTGCAGGAGGCTGCTCCATCTGATCAGGGGGAATGTACTCCCCAGGGCCAGAATCTTCATTCTGACCCCCACCGTTGCCAGCGTTCCCGTTCTGCGCGGGATCCTCGGAAGGATCCTTCGGTTCCGGCGTCGGCGGTGTCGTCGGCGGTGTGGTCGGCGGTGTCGTCGGCGGGCCAGGAGGCTCGGGCGTCGGCGTGAACTCGTTGTCACGAGTGATACCGGGTTGAGTTCCCGGCATCGTGGGCGCCGGCGCCGGCGAGCTGAAGTACAGTTGGAAGTGGCACGCGAGACGCAAGTCTCGCGTTACGCCGTCCTTCGTTGTGATGCGGAGGATGGCGATGGTCTCATCGCGCCAGACTTCCCCAAAATGCAGGGTCGGCTTACCGCGATCAGTCGTGCCAATCGCCCCTTGTGTTGTGTAGCTCCCAGCAGGGAGCTGCGTAACTTCGAAAGAGGCGCTGTCCAACATGTTCTTCAGCTGAGCGATGGCAGCCTTCAATCCTTCCTGGTCGGCATTTGCCAACTCATCGAGCTTGGCATTTGCGCGATCGTTCAGATTGTCAGCGGTCGTCGCCGGATCGAGCGCCACCAGCAGATTTGCGATCTGCATGATATCGACGGTGTCGCCACCATCGGTGCCAGTCACAAATCGCAATTCTTCCTTCGCCTGGTCGACATTCATGTCGGCCATGGCCATGCGGCCAAGGTTTGGCTTGATTGCCTTCCAGGGTCCGAAAGTGTACAATCCGAGGGTTTCTTCGGGATTGTACGTTGCTGTCGCGGGATCCTTTCCGTTGTAGGTGTACCACACCCTGTTCAGGGTCTGGTCGACCTGAGTCCCTGCCGCGCTGTTGTCGGCGTTCGCGCTTGCAGTAGCGCCGCTCTGAGGAGCGTCACCCGATTGGGCGACTTCTCCTGATTGAGGGGCATCGCCCGATTGGGCGACTTCCCCCGACTGAGAAACGTCCGCATCCTGTGTGGTGAGAGACTCACCGCACAGAAGCTTCGCTTGCGCCAGGTCATCCACCGAGGTGAACGCCATGTTGGCGCAGACGTCGCCCTTTTGGCCCAAGCTGAGAGCCAGGGAATTGAAACTCCCTGTCCCAGCCCAAACGGCCAGGGCTACGAGCATTGCCAGTAGAGTCACCAGCAACACTCGAGCTGTTCTCGAGATCCTTTTCATAGATCTCTCCTTTCAGTTCGATGTCGCAGGCGCCTCAAGCGTCTGCCTGGGGCGGCGAAGAGCCGCAGTGAGCAGCACCGCGACGGAGAGCAACACTCCGGTGACGATGCCCCCGAGGTATGCCTCGAAGACGATCCCGATGAGTATGCTCACGATCGCCAACCCAATGGCGATGGCAATGACTGTGAGGGTGATTCCCCCGTGGTTCTCGAGTTCGGTGATTCGCTTGTTGTGGTTGGCGAGTGCACTGAGTGTGTTCTCTTCGACCTTGTCGACCTTCTCTTCGACCTTGTCGACCTTGGTCTTAAGTGGCTCGAAGCCCTTGTTCACCGCGGAGGTGATGAGAGCCTCGAGGCCTTCGGGCGCCGAGTCG
>JBATSI010000017.1:0-2972 GCA_049293215.1 Saccharimonas sp. (SeqCode)
CAGTATTTAGAGCAGAAGGGCTACAAAGACAAAGATGAGTGGATCGAAAAAGAAGCACGAGCCGCTGCTGATGAGCGTGTGAAGGCTGGCCTTGTTCTTGCTGAGCTGAGTAAAGCCGAGAAAGTCGAGGCAACCGCCGACGAGCTTGCAGAACGCATCAACGTATTCAAACAACAATACGCAAACAATCCTGATATGGCAAAACGATTTGACGAGCCAGAAGTGCAACACGAAATTGCGAATAGACTGTTAACTGAAAAAACGGTCAATATGCTTGTTGAAATCAATACACCAAAAACGAAAAAATAAAAACATACGCCATATATTGAAAAATGCCCCGTCAATCGACAGGGCATTTTTCTTGCTGCGACTGACAGGGCGGGAGCGGTGCTACTCGCCGGTGACGTACTTCAAGGGGACGCCAAGCGCTCCTCTTGTCGAGCTTGTGAGGATCATTGCGATCCCCTGGATTGAACCGGCTGCAAAGCAGATGATGCCAAGCACCACGAGTGCCACAATGACGACGTCCATGAAATCTCCTTGAGAGTAGAACCACAGCAAGCGGTTGCTTACTGTATAAATATATTATAGCACGAAATGAAACAAAAAGCAACAGTACAATAAAAACAACTATTGGCACTCTTGACATACGAGTGCTAGGTGTCCTATACTAGATATATGATAAAACCTACTGATTACTTGGTTCCAAATGTTATTGTTCGTACGCGGGATGGCGAGCGAGGCTATGATATTTACTCACGATTACTTGAGGATCGTATCATATTTCTTGGCGAAGATGTCAACGAACATACGGCAAACGTTGTTGTTGCGCAGCTGCTCCATTTAGCAAATGAGGATCCAGATAAGGATATTTCCCTTTATATTAATAGTCCTGGTGGAAGCGTTTATGATGGGCTTGCAATTTATGACACGATGAATTTCATTCAGCCAGATGTTGCAACGTATGGTATTGGACTGCAAGCAAGTATGGGGGCATTCCTTCTGAGTAGTGGCGAAAAGGGGAAACGATTTGCGTTGCCAAACGCACGCGTGATGATTCACCAGCCATCAAGTGGTACACAGGGTAAAGTGACCGATCAAGAAATAAGCCTTCGCGAAGCGCTCGAGCTTAAACAACGACTTGCTGCCATCATGGCGGAGAACACTGGTCAGAAACTTGATAAAGTAAAAGCTGATATGGAACGAGATTATTGGATGAGCGCAAAAGAAGCTGTTGCATATGGTCTTGTCGACAAGGTCGTTAACTCAGTCAAAAAGACAAAAAAATAGTCACACAATGTGTTGACAACACTGCTATATAGCACTATAATTATATGTAATGAAGATTGTGTAACGTGGGTTAGATGTGTACTACGCCTTTGGCGTGGCGTTTTGGTATGCGATAACTCACGCTAAGTAAAGCTTCGGCGCCAACAGTAGTAGATCGTGCCCGGGAAAACCCACTCCTGGTCACATCAAATAAATTAATTTAATGTACAAGGGAGCCTCCATGCCAAAGCAAACCACGGCAAAAAGTAGCCCAGTGCAGCGCGTGTTTTTTACAGACAGCGATACTGCATTGGCTGTTCCAGATCTCCTCGCCCATCAAAAAGAATCCTGGAAGGATTTTGTTGAGACGGGTTTGAGCGAAATCTTTGCGGAACTTAATCCAATAGAAGATTATACTGGTCAAAAACTTGAACTACGATTTCAAGGATACGAGTTTGGCGAGCCAAAAAATGATGAAAAGTTTGCAAAGGCAAATAACCTTACGTTTGATGCGCCGCTTCAAGCGAAAGTTGCTTTGGTCAACAAAGTAACTGGCGAAATCAAGGAACAGGACATTTATCTTGGCGACTATCCATGGATGACAGAACGTGCAACGTTTATTATTAACGGTACCGAGCGTGTTGTCGTGAGTCAGTTGATCCGAAGCGCAGGCGTACTCTTTAGTGCTGATCGTGTTGGTGCTCGAAATTACTATGGCGCAAAGCTTATTCCTGGCCGTGGCGCATGGCTTGAATTTGAGACGAGCGCGTCTGGTGCAATTTACGTCAAGATTGACCGCCGCCGCAAGATTCCTGCAACGACATTGCTTCGTGCACTTGGCATGAGCAAAATCTCAGAGATTCGTGAGCAATTTGCCGACATTGACACAGGTGACGTGAAATATATCGAAGAAACGCTCGAAAAAGATCCATCGCATGGTGTTAATGAGGCGCTTATTGAGGTATATCGTCGTTTGCGACCTGGTGATCTTGCCACGGTTGATAATGCGCGCCAAATGATTGAGCGTATGTTCTTTGATTTCAAACGCTTTGACTACAGCCGTGTTGGACGATTCAAGATTAACCAGCGTCTTGGTATGGATGTTGCAAATATTGCTGATAACCGAACACTCCAAATGACTGATTTGGTGGCAATTCTCCGCGAAATTATTCGTCTCAACAATACGCAAGAACCAGCTGATGATATTGATTCGCTTTCAAATCGACGCGTCAAGCTTGTGGGTGAGCTTGTTGCTCGTCAATTCCGTGTTGGTATGCTCCGTATGCAACGAAACGCAATGGATCGTATGACAATGTCTGATCTAGAAACAGTAACGCCAAGCGCACTTATTAATGCTCGTCCTGTTGTTGCGGCTGTTCGTGAGTTCTTTGCAAGTAGCCAGCTTAGCCAGCTGCTCGACGAAGTCAACCCGCTCTCAGAACTGTCACATACACGACGACTTTCGAGTATGGGTCCTAGTGGACTTTCTCGTGAGCGTGCTGGATTCGAAGTTCGCGATGCGCACCCAACGCATTATGGTCGTATCTGTAGTGTGGAGACGCCAGAAGGCGCCAACATTGGTCTTGTGCTTAACCTCGCAACCTATGCACGTATCAACGAATATGGCTTTATTGAAACGCCATATCGCAAGGTAGTAAATGGTAAAGTGACTGACGAAATTGTCTACCTAGACGCGTCGCAAG
>JBATSI010000018.1:0-12254 GCA_049293215.1 Saccharimonas sp. (SeqCode)
CAGCTTGGCAAGAAAGAGTCGGTTGAGGATACCGCGATTGTTCTAGGACGGATGTTTGATGGAATAGAATTTCGTGGATTCAGCCATGATACCGTGACGAAATTGGCACAATTTGCAAAGGTTCCTGTATGGAATGGTTTGACTGATCTATTTCACCCGACGCAGATTCTTGCTGATTTTATGACAATAGAAGAGCATGTCGGACGTCTAGAGGGCGTAAAGCTTGTGTTTGTTGGTGACGGACGAAACAATATGGCGAATAGTCTTTTGGTAGGATCGGCAAAAATGGGGCTTGATTTTCGTATTGCTGCGCCAAAAGAACTTCATCCAAGTGGTGAAATTTATGAGCTTGCTCAGCATATTGCGGCACAAACAGGTGCAAAGATTACAGTGACTGACAATATTGAGCAAGCAGTGCGCGGGGTTGATGCTATCTATACCGATGTATGGGTGTCAATGGGCGAAGAGGCAAAGTTTGCAGAACGCATCGCTCTTTTGAAACCATACCAAGTGAATCGTCATATGCTTGATATGACCAGCAATCCACAAGTAAAGTTCCTCCATTGCTTACCAGCATTTCACGACTTGCAGACGGAAACAGGATTAAAGATTCATGAACAATATGGACTTGATAGCATGGAGGTGACAGACGAGGTTTTTCGAAGTAGAAATAGTGTGGTTTTTGATGAAGCAGAAAATAGAATGCACACCATAAAAGCCGTCATGGCGCTAACGCTATAAAGGAGGAGCGTATCATGGTAGAGAAAACAAAACGGACAATGAAAAAGTGGAAGATGCCGTCTGCCTTTGCGATTATTTTTGGCATCACCGTTGTGGTAGCAGTGCTGACATGGATTGTCCCATCTGGCACATATACTGTAAAAACAGACGATAGCGGAAATCAAACGCCGATTGCAGGAACATACCAACAGGTCGAGAAAGTTCGTACAGAATCGGTGGATGGTGTAGATACTACTATTGATAATCGCCAGGGATTATGGGACATTGTGAAGGCGCCAATTGAGGGAACGCTACGTTCAACTGGTCCAACTCAGGGTGCAATTGACGTCATGCTTTTCGTACTGATTCTTGGAGGATTTTTGGGAATTGTTATGAAAACGGGTGCGCTTGATGCGTTGTTCGGTAGTCTGATCAAGAGGCTAAAGGGACGTGAAATTTGGATAATTCCTATTCTTATGACTTTTTTTGCACTAGGTGGAACAACCTATGGAATGCAAGAAGAAACAGTAGCTTTCTACGCGTTAGTAATTCCACTAGTCCTTGCAGCAGGATATAATGGGCTGACAGCAGCAATGATCATTATTCTTGGAGCTGGCGTTGGCGTCCTCGGTTCGACGGTAAATCCATTCTCAACGGGTATTGCGAGCGGTTTTGCTGATGTTTCGATTGGTGATGGTATTATTCCGCGACTGATCATATTGGGGCTATGTCTTGTCGCTGCTATTTGGTTTACTATGCGCTATGCAGCGAAAGTCAAAGCGGGTAAGTATCAACAGGATTCACAACGTGACGCGCGCATCAGTCGCACGAATTCAGCAGCAGTTTCCGCTCAGGTTGTCCCTGAGTTTACGACAAAGCGAAAATGGATTGCGATGTTGTTTGGGCTGACATTCGTTATCATGGTTCTCTCGGTAATACCTTGGGCATATAAATTTGACATTAGCTTCTTCGAAGACATGAATAGTTGGCTTGTATCCTTGCCGGTTATTGGTGCTGCACTTGGCCATATCATCCCACTTGGAGACTGGTGGTTTAATGAGCTTTCAGCGCTTTTCTTCGCTAGTGCGCTCATTATTGGTACGATTCATTTTCATGGCCACAATCGTTCATCTGACGAAGATGACAACCTCTTTGGTACATTTGTGGCAGGTGCTCGTGACCTGCTAGCTGTTGCGCTTATTATAGGTTTTGCTCGAGGAGTCTCAATCATTATGACAGATGGACAGATTATGGATACCATTATTCATGGTGGCGAGGGCCTTCTTGCGGGAGTTCACTCTGCGATGCTACCCGCTCTTGCTTTTGTTGTTTATTTGCCGCTATCATTCCTTATTCCGTCGACGTCGGGACTTGCAACAGCAACAATGCCAATCCTCGCGCCGCTTGCTGATTTTGCCCACATTGATCGTAGTCTCATCGTGACGGCCTTTGCAAGCTCAGCTGGTGTCGTAAACATGATAGCGCCTACGGTTGCTTCAGTCATGGGTGGACTCGTACTCGCAAAGGTTTCATATGGATTATGGATACGAAGAACCTGGAAGATTATGCTTGTTTTCTCGTTGATAAGTATTGCGACAATAACTATCTTTGCGGTGGTCTAGAATGACGAGTAAGGCAAAGACCGTTGTTGTTGCTCTTGGAGGGAACGCTTTACAGCGCCAAGGAGAGGCAACTGCAGCTGCACAGCAACGAGTTGCCGATGAAACGGCGCAACGCCTTGTTCCGCTTATAGAGAAGGGCTATAGGATCGTTATTGTGCACGGTAATGGTCCGCAAGTGGGGAATATTGTTCTTCACGAAGAGTCGATTGATACACCCGAAACGCCGACATTACCTCTTGATACATGTGTCGCAATGAGTCAAGGCTCAATCGGATATTGGTTGCAGCAGGGTCTATCGGATGCTCTTTCGCAAAAAAGACTACCACATACTGCTGTAACGATTATTACTCAGGTGGTCGTTGATGCATCTGACCGTGCGTTTCAACATCCAACGAAACCGATTGGCCCGTTTTATCATAGTGAGCTCGAAGCTGAGCATGCAGCGAAGGAGCGTCACTTTACGGTGCGAGAAGATGCCGGGCGTGGATGGCGTCGAGTCGTGCCTTCGCCTCGACCAGTTTCTGTCGTGGAGAAAGATGCCATAGTAACACTACTCGACAGCGGATCGATTGTGATTACTGCTGGAGGGGGCGGTGTACCGGTTGTGAGCACAAAAAAGGATGGATTGAAAGGAATAGAGGCCGTTATCGACAAAGATTTCAGCGCAGCAGTCATCGCTGATCTTATCGAAGCAGACAGTCTTGTGATCCTTACAGCGGTGGAGGCTGCAATGATTGATTATGGAAAGCCAACACAACGAGCAATCCATTCAATTCATAGCGCAACAATGCAGAGCTATGTATCTCAAGGTTTTTTTGCTGCTGGAAGTATGTTGCCAAAAGTGCAAGCAGCGTTGCAGTTTGTTGAGGCAAAAAATGGTCGACGTGCTATTATTGCAAACCTTGACGATGCCGAGCGTGCTATTTCGGGTGAAGTGGGTACAATCATCCATTCATAGTGTATAAAGCAAAAAATATTGTATAAATTACTACATTATTGTTATAGCAAGTACAGAGGAAAACCTCTATACTAAAGTAAATAGGCCTCTATTGGCTATTCTTATGCTTGACGTATGCTGCCAGGTTTTGGTACCATTGTGAGCGTGCCTAAAAGCGCCATAAACAAATAATAGCAACTATTAAAGGTCGAAGGCGTTTAAAAAGGTAGGATGCTCATAGAGCATCAAGGAGAAAACACATGCCAATCGCAATCGAATTTGTGACGAGTCGTCGCAAAAAGATCGCAGTGGATGTGGTGCCTGCCGAGTGGCAGCTGTATATCGCACAATAATGCGTTTACGCTAAAATCCGAAGTCTTCTGTAGACTTCTCAACAAAAGAAAACACCCCAAGGCACCGGGGTGTTTTTGATTGTCACACGCAATGTTATTTTGGTAACGCTATTCCTTTTTCTCGAAGAATCGGGTTGATGATGAGTGAGCCAAAGGCATCGGCGTCGGTCCACACCTGTGCAGCGCCGCTTGTTGAGCCGTCAACGATTTTCCCGTCTTTGAAATATTTATCTGTTACGACAGTACCGTTCACGATGATAGCAGGAGTGCTTGTTGCAACGTTCTGTTTTTCTGCAAGTGCCTTGTCAAAAGCAACCTTCTTTTTGATTGACGATCCTGTGCGGTCGGCATCATTTAAGCTGCTTTTGAATGATTCTGTGTCTAGTCCTAGTGCTTGCGCTTTTGTTATAAAATAGTCTGTTCGTTTATTACTCTCTAGAGACTCCCAAGTACTCTGTTCTTCGTATAGCGTATTGTGCATTTCCCAATATTTACCCTGCTTGCCAGCTGACTCTGCTGCCGCTGCCGCTGCAAACGCATTGGGGTGTATTGTTGAGAGGGGATTATTGCGAAAAATAAGAAGAATTTGTGATTTATACTTTTCAGCAACTTTGTTCAATATAGGTGATGCGGTGGAGCATCCTGGGCACTGGAAGTCACCGTATTCGATAATGACTACTTTTGCTTCAGTATTACCAATAGTGTGATCGGCGATTTGCCCGTTTATATCAGAGGCAGACTGCTTGAGCAGAGGGTCAACTCCAGAAAGGTCTAACTTTTCACCTTGCCGTGTTGTCCAGATGAGACCACCAAGAATGGCGACGCATATTACGATAAAAATTATCCAGGCTTTTTTTGTCATAAAACTCCTTATGTTAGCGCTTCTTAGTATAGCGTGCTATGAGTGGCGAATCAAGACGGTATGAGGTACAATGAGGCTATGCATGGCCTCTATACCATTCTTTTTATCGCCGCCGCTTGTCTATTGTGCGTTGTTGCGAGTATTATTCCACGTCGTGCCCGATTAAGCGTCTTTGAGCTTGAGCGTCGAAAGGGGCGGGGTGATATGTCTGCTAAAGAAGAGCTGCGACGAGAGGCTTTGTTTGAAGAAATGATATCGTATCAGCGCGTCCTTGAGGCGCTTCTGCTTGTTATCTCAGTTATAACAAGTGTTGGTGCGTTTGGTATTATTATCGGAGCCGCCTCCTCTCTTTTACTTGCGCTCTTTTATGGAAGGATTGCCCGTTTTGGCATTGTTCATGTATGGTCTCAGCGGATGTATGATCAATATGAAGAATCGCTGTTGTCTTTTGCTGAACGGACTCCGCAGGTCGGCAAGCTTCTACGAACAGTAGTTTCCTCGCAAGATGATACTATCACAATAAGCTCTCGAGAAGAGATTGCTCACGTGATAAAACACTCAAATGGGATCTTAAAGGAAGATGAGAAGAAGCTTCTCCTTAATGGTCTTGATTTCGGTAATAAGCTTGTTGAAACGGCTATGACGCCACGAGGAGTTATCGAGACAGTTAAAAAAAGTGACGTTGTTGGTCCGCTGCTACTGGATGAATTACATAGAACGGGGCATAGTCGTTTTCCGGTGATCGATACATCACTTGACCACATCGTCGGAATTCTTCATATCCGTGAGCTGCTGACGCTGAAGGATAAAAAGACACTGACAGCAAACGACGTCATGGATAATAAGGTGTTTTATATCAATCAGGAACAATCACTTGAGCACGCATTGGCGGCATTTATCAAAACACACCGTCAACTTTTTGTTGTCGTGAACGGCTACCGTGAAACGGTTGGTCTATTGACGCTTGAAGACTGTATTGAGGCATTAGTGGGGAGAAAGATCGTTGATCAATTTGATGTGTATGATGATTTACGCGTCGTTGCGGAGCGGAGCGCAAAGTTCAACAACAATCCGCCAAATGCAACGAACGTGTAACGGCGGTACTTCTTGAGATAGTATGATAAAATAAGAGGTAATATGAAGAGAATTTTAAGTAACGAAGTGGCGTCCCGTCTTGGCGAGACGGTCTGTGTCGCTGGTTGGGCACATACTCGCCGCGATCATGGTGGGGTAATATTTATTGACTTACGTGACCACAAGGGGTTGGTGCAACTTGTGGTTAATCCCGAGACAAAGGATGCCTTTGCTCTTGCAGAAGGTGTTCGCGATGAGTTTGTCTTAAAGGTGGAAGGTATTGTACGAGATCGTGGACCAGGGCTTGTTAATCCTCATCTTGAAAGTGGTAGTGTTGAAATAGCGGTCGGTTCTATGGAAATATTAAACCGTGCGGACGCACTACCGATTCAGCCATTTGCGGAGGAGAATCAAGCCGGAGAAGAGCTCCGTCTGAAGTATCGTTTTCTTGATATGCGCCGACCGAAGGTGCAGCACATGTTGCAAAAACGAGCACAGATGTATCGTCGTATACATGAGTATATGGATGAGCGTGAATTTATAGAAGTGCAGACTCCTATTCTTGCGAACTCGAGTCCTGAAGGTGCGCGAGATTTTCTCATCCCGTCACGTCTTCAAGAGGGAAAATTTTATGCGCTTCCTCAGGCCCCTCAGCAATTTAAGCAGTTATTGATGGTTGGTGGTGTACCTCGGTACTATCAGCTAGCGGCGTGTTTTCGCGATGAAGATCCGAGAGCCGACCGACTATATGGTGAGTTTTATCAACTTGATCTAGAAATGAGCTTTGTGGATAATGGCGAAGAGGTTCGTCAAGAAGTTGAACCACTCATCAAACAACTTGCAACAGATTTTGCGAAAAAGACGTTATTAACAGATGACATTCCGCGTATCCCCTACACAGAATCTATGGAAAAATACGGTACTGATAAGCCTGATTTGCGTTTTGGTATGGAGCTGACCGAGCTAACGGACATTTTTCACAATACACAGTTTAGTGTGTTTAGGTCGGTGGTCGAGCAAGGTGGCGTGATAAAAGCTATTTGCGTGAAAGACGGAGCTCGTTTATCAAGGAAGCAAATTGACACGTTTACTACTATTGCAAAGAGTGAAGGTGCAGGTGGATTGGCATATATAACATACGATGCTGGTGAAGCTAAGTCTCCGATTGTTAAATTTATGAGTGAACAAGAGCTATCGCAGACAAAAGAGCGCTTAGGGGCGACTGATGGCGATACCATCTTTTTTGGAGCAGACAAACGCTCGACGGTCAATAAGGTGCTTGGAAGGTTGCGTAATGAATTTGCTCAGCATTTTAATTTGAAAGACCCAACAGTCGTAGCTCTCGCCTGGATAGTCGATTTTCCATTTTATGAGTGGGACGATAGGCAGAAGAAGCTTGATTTCGGGCATAATCCTTTTAGTATGCCAAAGGGTGGTATGGCAGCCCTTGATGTTGAGGACAAGCTTTCAATCGTTGCTGATCAATACGATATGGTAATGAACGGATACGAGATATGCAGCGGTGGCGTACGCAATCATAACCCAGAAGTGTTATATAAGGTATTTGAAGTACTTGGTTTTACTAAGGAATATGTTGAAGAGAAGTTTGGTGCAATGCTTAATGCCTTTAAGTTTGGTGCACCTCCACATGCAGGATGTGCTTTTGGCGTTGATCGTATTCTTATGGAGCTTATGAATGAGACGAACGTTCGGGAGGTAGTTGCCTTTCCAAAGAATGGGTCAGGCGTCGATTTGATGATGAACTCACCTGGCCACGTTGACCAGGGACAGCTTGAGGAGCTTGGACTCTCGTAAATCATGGCGCGTATACGGTTCGGTGTAATATGTGACTGTCAGTATACTGATAGTGATGATGAGTCGTTTCTTGTAAGCTCGCCCTCAGGAGACTGGCAACACCAAAGCAATCGATACTATCGTTCTAGCAAAGAGCGTCTTGCTCGTGCCGTGAACTACTTTAATACACAGCCACTTGATTTTGTCGTCCATCTAGGTGATCTGGCGGATCGGCAAGAGTCTGATTTTAAGGTGGTTCGTCTAGTCTTGGAAGAGTTAACTGCTCCACTTTACCATGTACTAGGAAATCATGATTACAGTGCAAGTGGAAGAAGCCAGCAGCAAGCGTGCAATAATCTTGGTCTTGCGTCTCCGTACTATTCATTCTGTCAACAAGGCGTGACGTTTATTGTCCTCGATAGCAATCAATGCAGCCTCATTGATGTCACGCAAAACGATAGTGTGCGATATGCACGCCAACGACAATATTTACGACAGCTACGCCAAGAGGGAAAGTCATACGCGCAAACATATAATGGTGGCATCGATGATAAACAAAAGGAGTGGCTCATTGATACGCTGCAACAGGCTAAGCGTGACAGTTCACCCGTCGTTATCTTTGCGCACCACCCTGTTTTTCCACCTAATATGCACAATATGCTTAACTGTGAAGAGCTACTTGCTATTTTTGATATTTTTCCGCCAATTGCTTTTATGAATGGACATAATCATGCTGGTGGATTTGGGATTCGCCAAGGCGTGCCGTATGTAACATTTCCTGGTATGGTTGAGAGTCTTAACGACGCATACTCAGTGGTGACAATTAATGAAGACTCATTGGTATTCCGAGGGTTCGGCTCGCATCACGATGGTATGGTTCAGCGATGAACGATGAATCATTTGAAGAATTTCAGCAGATTGTTTGGGAGCAGGGCCGATTACACTTTCGATCTATGCCATGGCGTGACTCGCCAACGTTATACTATGTCCTGGTGAGCGAACTTATGTTGCAACAAACGCAGGTTTCTCGTGTTCTGCCTAAGTTTATCGACTTTATACAGCAGTTTCCAGACAGTGAATCACTTGCTGAAGCGAGCTTGGCAGATGTACTACGCGCATGGCAGGGACTTGGCTACAATAGAAGGGCACGTTTTGTCCATGATGCAGCGAAGCAGATTATTCAGACGAAGGAGCCTCTGTCTTTTGCGTCGCTACAATGCCTGCCAGGAGTTGGCATAAATACCGCAGGGGCGATTATGAATTATGTCTATGAGCAGCCAACTCCTTTTGTAGAAACAAATATCAGAACGGTATATTTCCATCATTTTTTTCGTGGGAGCGAGACGGTGCGCGACAAAGAAATATACCAGTGTGTGCGTGATACGCTCGACTATGAACAGCCACGCGAATGGTTTTGGGCTCTCATGGACTATGGGTCGTATCTTAAGAGTCGGGGATTGGGTCAGCTTGACAAAAGCCACCACTACAAGAAGCAGGCACCGTTAAAAGGAAGCGTTCGAGAGATTCGAGGTAAGATTATTACATGCTTACAACAGGGTCCCCAGAAAAGATATCAACTAGAGCAATCGATGGTTGTGGATGAACGGTTAGATGTTGCACTTGAGGGACTTCAGCGTGATGGTTTAATTTCTGTGACAAACGGACAATATCATTTGACCAAGTAGACCCGTATGCGCGATAATAGAAGTATGAAACGAACCGCTATGATTTTCTCGCTTATTTTCTCGCTTGCAGGGTCGCTTGTTTATGCCGAGACGCCCCCGGCACTGAGTGATGTACAGTTGTCGCAGATTAAGGCAAATTGTGTCAGTATTAAATCAACACTGAACAGAATTCACGCCAATGATGGATTGGTGCGAGTAAATCAAGGGCAGCAGTACGAGATTATATCAACCAAACTCATGGCGCCGTTAAATAGTCGAATTGCACTGAATCGCTTAGATGGCGTAGCGCTGTCTCAAACAACGGTTGACTACAATACGCAGCTTGATGTGTTTCGGGATGATTACCGTCGCTATGAACAGTCCCTCTCGGAACTTCTACGGTTTGACTGTCTTCAGAATCCGAAAGGGTTTTATGAAAAACTTATTGAAGTACGAAAAGAACGATCGACTGTCAATACAACAACGGTACAGTTAAAACGCTATATTGATACGTATGACACACAATTTGACACATTTCGGACAAGACAGCTGAGTATAGGTCAAGGAGGTAGTGCGCAATGATAGAAGACGGTGTGGCTGTCAGTAAACGGCAAAAAAGCCGATTTGTTATATTGATCATACTTACAATAGGTATTGCCTGTGGTCTCGTCTATGTAGCAATGGTTATTTATAGTGTGAGTGGTGCGGCACAAGTCGACCTTAGTCGTCCGGGCTATCAGGACGTTAGAAAGCAGGCTGATCGAGAAGAGACAACTGAAAGCTATCCGTCTGAGGGTGCACTCGACGAAGGATCTCTCTCGGAGTTTAAAAAGTTATATAAAGAACGACAATCAAAGATTACGAGTAATTCTTTTGACCCATCCGTACTCGGTGATGAGTCTCTTCAGCTATTTGCTACGAGCGTTGACGCTGATTGATACGGCAACGTGGTAGTGCTACTTCTTTCTTACTGTTGCAATAGTAGGACTAGAGATGCCTAGCTCGATATGTTCCTTTTCAAATGATCGCAAAATACGTCGTCGCATCTCTGCGGTAAGCGCCCATTGATCAGATGGCTGCGTTTTTCCTGACACGATAAGTTCGACGGCAGTTGCGCTAAAGTCGCCCATCATATCAAAGTGAGGTGCCTCGATAATTTTTCTTTGCCATTTTTCTTCTGAAGCAACTTCTTCGCCAATTTGATTAATGATGGTGGCGATCTTGCTCACATCACTGTCTGGCGCCACCGAAATAGTAAAATGAACACGACTGTACCCCATCGTCTTATTGATGACATGCTGAACAATGCCATTTGGGAAGAAATGGACATTTCCCTCGACGTCTCGCATAACAGTTGATCGTACACCGATACGCTCAACGGTTCCACCGAAACCATCGATTTCAATAATATCACCGACACGATATTGATTTTCGCTGATAATAAAGACTCCTGAAAGAAAGTCTTTGACGAGCGACTGGGCGCCAAAACCAAAGGCAACACCAATGATACCGGCACTTGCAAAGAGTGGGGCTAGTGCAGAGCTATCAAAGAACTGAACAAAGACCGCGTATCCAGCAATGATAACAGTGAGAATTCGCCATACATTGGCAAATAGTTCACCAAGTGTTTTTTGTCGTTTTTCAAGATCGCGCTTTGGTAGCGTCCGTTGGTACGCGGTAACAAATACATGCTGAGTGAGCCACATGACCAGTTTTGGGCCCACCCAATAAAGTGCAATGGCAACAACCAGTACTATGATAATTTCAAGAATAGTGCTCTCGGGCGAGCTAATTGGCTTCATATATGTTAGTATAGCAGATGTGCAAAAGAGAATAAATCAATTAGCTCATGTATTAAACAATGGCGGTGTGGCGGTAATCCGCACAGATACACTCTATGGCATTGTTGCTCGTGCCGATGACGAACGCGCGGTCGAGAAAGTATATCAATTAAAAAAACGAAACCCTGAAAAATCTTGTATTGTCTTAGTGGCTGACGAAGATTCACTGTATGGACATATGGCGCCGGGTGGTTCTCTTGCAGCCTCAGTTCCTACGAGTTTTCTTATTTATTCACCATCTGCGCCACTATGGTTGCGTCGTGCGAATGATCGTATTGCGTATCGACAGCCGCAGGTAGCATGGCTAAAGGAAGTGCTAAAGATGACTGGTCCCATTATTGCGCCAAGCGCGAATACGGAAGGTCAGCCGCCAGCTCGTACGATCGCAGAGGCAAAACAATATTTTGGATCTGCAGTTGATGCGTATATAGACGACGGCACAGTGCCCGAGGATGTGCCGCCATCGCAGCTTATGTGGCGTCATCAAGACGGTCGCGTCGAACGATTGCGCTAGGAATGATACAATAAAACAATGGTAACGATTGATCCTCGGCAGTTTATTATTACGCGTAAGCGAAAAAAATATAAGTTTGCTCTTTTCGCTAATTCGCCGCTATGCTTTGAAATAGATGAGTGGCACAAACGACCCGCTGACGTGGTAGAGATAGGTGCTGGAACGGCTCTCTTTTTAGTTCAGCTTGCGACTCGTTATCCACAAAAAACGTTTGTCGCAATTGATGTAAAGGCGGATCGCTTGCAGCGAGGCGCACGTGAAGCGGAAATTCAGGGGCTAACAAATATAGTGTTTTTGAGAGCGAGAGCAGACCAGGTGGAAGAGTTGTTCGATCAGCACAGTATTGATCAGCTTTGGCTCACGTTTCCTGACCCTTATCCAAAGAGCCGCTCAGCGGGCAGGCGCCTTACTCATCCAACGTTTTTGAGACATTATCAGGCACTTTTGCGAGCGCATGGCTCACTGTACCTCAAGCATGACAATTACCAGTTTTTCTGTTGGAGTCTCGAGCAGCTTGTTGCGCTGCATTGGTGTATTGTTGAACTATCTTTTGACCTTCATGATTCAGACTATTCCGAAGACTATAAACTCAAGACGTCATACGAACAGCGATGGCTTGATGAAGGAAGGTCGACACATTTTGTTCGAGCAGAGATTAAATAGATAGGAGAAAAAGATGACTATTGAGGAATACACGCGCCAAGCATTAAGCACACTGACGTACGAGCACGATTATGGTGATATTGATGCGCAGCTTATGGCGCAAGTTCTGGGTCTTGTAGGCGAGAGTGGCGAGGTTGCTGAGAAGTTCAAGAAGATTGTTCGCGACAAGCAGGGAAAGCTAAGTAAGGAAACGAAGCAGGAGATACTGAA
>JBATSI010000019.1:0-6558 GCA_049293215.1 Saccharimonas sp. (SeqCode)
ACCAAGAAAGATTTCGAAGGTTCTTCGGAGTCTTTTTTAGTTGCTACCAATCTGTAGAATGGACTAATTTGGCTGGTTCCAAACCTATGGTTCTCGTAGTCATACACCAGCCCCTGTGGGAATAACATGCTTTGGAACCTAACTCTTGAACTTGGTGACGCTAGCAACCATTGCCTATCGACATCGCGCATTACATCTAGGGCTATATCTATGTCTGCTTCTCGTATGGTCTGCTGGCGTTCTAGCTGACGTAACTCACCGCTGATTGCTTCCTTGTCATCATCGTAGGCATTTACTAGCTCTGTCTTTTCTTCAACAGTAAGTTGATCCGCGTTAAACTTTTTTATGGCACTCAGGCGATTCTCTGCGATAGTATTGAGTTGGTTGCGGACTTTGCTGATTTTGATATTGAGGCTACCTAGCTGGTTTGTAGCTTCAGTAATTAGAACTTCTTTGTATAGTGTCAATAGCTGCTCGTCAGGCTTGATGCCTTGTAACATTTCTTCGAAGTCCTCATGCATTACACTAGCCTTAATCGACTTATATAGACCCTTACACTGTGGGCGTGAACAGTGATATCGTGGCGACTTGCCTCCCGCTCCTGTCTTCGGTGCTGATGCGTATAGGGGCTTCATGCAACTAGGGCATATTACAAGACCTTTGAGTGGGTAATTAGGGTTAAACATTTGGCGTACTTCACCTGCTCGTTTACGCTTGCCATAAAGCAATGTTTGATTCATCTCATAGGTATCACGAGAAATGATAGCCTCATGCTTGCCTTCAACTAGTTCCCAGCTGGTCTGTTTATTGGCTACGTATCCTGCGTATATAGGATGCTTAACCATCGCGTGTATACGGTCTTCGCTTAACTTCTTACCGTATCGGCTACGGAGTCCTATGGATGCAGCGTAGCGGGTAAGCTCCGCTTTTGTAATATTGCCTTCAGAGAAACGCTCTAGAACCTGCCTCACGACAGGAGCCATACTATTCGGCTTTAGTGTAGGGCGTAGCTTACCAACTTCATTGGGCATCTTATGTATATCATAGCCAACCATCGCGGGGGCTTGCCACCAACCCTGTAATGAAAGGTTTGTCATATTATCTACAGTGAAAGCCCTCTTTGTTTCGTTGTCCATCTGCCCTACGAGTACATTGAACATTTCCATGAATTGACCGTATACACTGTCATCTGTTGGCTCTGTTGCTGAACGTATAGTTATTCCTATACGCTTCAAGGGTAATAGAAAGCCTGTGACGTAGCTAGTCATGTCACGAGAGGCTCTGTTCATTTTATAGACAATCACATGGTCTATATCGTCTCTGTATCTCTCAGCGTATTGTATAAGTTCTTTTAGTGCGGGGCGGTCTGTGTTTTTGCCGCTCTTGGCTTCATCGTAGAACGTTTTCACTATTTCGATATTGCCACGACTTGCATAGGCATTTATAGCCTGTTGCTGTGTCTCAGGACTTTCGCCGTTTACCTGTCTCTGGCTTGATATGCGTATGTATGCGAGAGCGCGCTTAGTGTTTGATTGGCTTTGTAGTTTCATGATTTAAGACACCGTTTACTTTGGAACCATTGTAGCACAATTGTTCACGCGCTATAAGGTGTAATGTGTGTACCAATTCTTGGACTTGGTCATCAGTCATGTTGTCACTGAGCGAGCCTAAGAGTCGCCGCGCCTTTGAAACGGAGACTATAGATGCATGGGAATCAATACCAGATATTCCTGGACCTACATTGACTCTACTGGTGTGTAAGTTTTGAGTCTTCACCTGCCAGTTTCTGCTGGCGAGTGTACTGAGTTGTTATTACTATTTTATCAGTTTTTTGAGAAATGCAATACATAAAGGCACGGCAATAGGTTTACCTCAAGAGCGCATAAAAATATTCTTAGAAATAAGACGTACAGTTGTATGTTATTAGTATATTTTTGCACACTGTAATTTATGTGTAATACCAGTGCAATTAACTATAGAGGGTACCGTGTTCACAGTGTCTTTTGGGGTGGTATGGGGGTGTGTTGTTGCAGCCTGCTGAATATAGTATGATAAAGAGGTCTTAAGTCAACAATCAGTCACCGTATTCGTACGTAGTCGTGCCTTAAAATTGGGCACCCAGTGCGAAACACAGAAGGCATGACCGACTGTTGGCTTAAGACACCTAGCAATGGGTGTCCATTTTTTATTAGGAGCGAAGAATGAATAAGGCAGCAGCAAGTAGTAAACTGAGATTCAAAGATTTTGTCATTATTGTGGGCTTGCTCATAATTTTAGCTTTTATACTCTTTGAGCCTATATCAACCAGTTTGAACATGAACTTAAACGAGAGCAAAACGAATAGTCGGGACTCAGTAGAACAAGTAAGCAAGAGATACCAGCGTTGTATTGAAAGGGCGGATAGTTCACTGGGGGGATACGATAGAATGGCAGGCACCTCATATAGCAATGAAAACATTGCTGCGAGAGATAGAGAACAATGTACACGGGATTACAATTTAGAAATGCGAGTGTTGAAAAGAGAATAGCATCTCTATTTTGAAATGCCTCGTGCAGAGAGCATAATATACACATGAAGAAAGTAAACGAGGAAGACTTTGCTAATAAAAGGCTTTCTTCGGATGTGCTTTGGTTTCAGACAATACTCAATCGATACAATAATGTCCAAGCAGCAAACAACGGGATAGATACAAAAACAAGTGTCGTGTTAGCGGGTGCTATCACCGTGGCAATTTTTGTAGCTGGGATGGGAAATAATATTAATTATATGCATATTGTGGGCATACTATTTCTGATATCTTCCACCCTGTATGCCATTGCCAATATACACCTAAAAAATATGCACACTGAGGTGTCTACAACGCAGGAACGGGAAAAGTATTACGCCTTAGCGCCAAAAGAATTTACATGGAAACTAATAGCAGATTTAGAGGGTTCGCTAAAAGATACTGAAGAAGTTAATAGAAAGAAGGCAAAGCAATATAAGTGGGTAGTATACCTATTTATTTTAGGCAGCGCCTTTATACTTTTAGGTCAGGCTGTGCAGTCGATAAATAATGAAAAGGAGATAAACGAATGGACAAAAATGTGCCAAAACCACCAAGACAAGTAGCAGATGTAACAAGTTCTATACACGCAGATAGCGGACCAAAACCACCACGCCAGCCTTCAAGCCCTACACCAATCAGGATCAATTCCCCTCAGCCCCAACCACCACGCCAAACACCTTCACCTACGCCACCAATAAAACGCGGTATGAATCCTTCAAAGACAAGAGAAATGTAAATGGGCGAAGAGAAAAAAGCGGCACCTCGTCCCCAGTATTTAGAAGATGCAGTGGTGGTGTTCGCTGATACGGCAGAGCTATTACACCGAACCATAGATGGCGGGGTAAAGAAAGAAGACGAGCAATACTTCATTGTCATCGCTTCAACGCTAAACATTGCCGTGGCTATTCGAAAGCTACTATACAGAGAAGTGAACACTGAGAATGAAGCATTTATGTTAATGCGTCCACTCCTCGAGCGGTTAGTTAATTACCACTACCTTAGACTTACAAGTGAAGAGGAGAGGGAAAGATTTTTCAGCTTTCCCTATTACAGAATTTACCATAATCGTACTCAAGAATTTCAGGTTGATGGAATCAAAATTGAACTTCATGAAGAAATTCCTGAACCAGATAAAGTAAAGGAAATCCCAGAGTTTAAACGCGCACTAGAGCTTTTTTCCGAAACAGACCGTAGAATGAGCTGGTCAACGAAAAACTTTCCGCAGCGCGTTGAAGTTGTAGTACGGGGTGGAAAAGTTAATACTGGAATTCTTGCGCTGGTAAGCCTACTGAATTACAAGGACACATCGGAAGTTATTCATGGTTCTATGTATGGAATGATGGTGCTTACAGGCATATGGGACTCTGGCTCTTATGAGGGTGGTGTAGTTACGGCAGATGAAGCCGCTAAACGAATATCGAAAAAACTCACCTTGCAGCTAAGCTTGCTTGCAAGACTGATGATAGATACTGCACGGGTATTGGACAATGGAAATGTTGATAACTTCAAAGCAGAGCTTGATGAGTTAATTTCGAGGGTTCTTGCCATATTAGAAACCCTAGATAAGGATACGGTCTAGTAATGATAGACTTATTACAATTCTTTTTAACGAACTGTGACAGCAAGTCGTATTACTACAAGTTTTATCCTCAACTTTCTGGAACAGATGCAACTTACTACTTCATGGATAACCAAGAGATTCTTGATAGATTTCGAGCTATCTGTAAACCTCCAGATGACGATTACTATGCTAATGACAATGAGTTCATACTGATGTGCTTTTGGTTGCATAGGCATGGCTACAAAATCAAAGAATTTCCTAACCTCTTATCGCGTCCCTCTTCGCTCCGTAATTTCGCTTACGATAACGTTAGAAGGTACATACAAACAAAACGCGGTACAAACGGTACTGTATTGTGGGATGAGAGGCGTAACTTATGCGACACCCTGACTATAACTAGTGACGATAAATTCCAGATATTGCCTAATGAAGTCGAGGATAAAATTCGTTTGATCTCTACGCGAGGAGCAGGGTTCGATGGTATGGCTGTTGATGAGCAACTACAGAATTTAAATAACCTCATTGAGAATATATTGAAACCACGTCAAAACAGTAAATACCTAACCATTGATTATGATAATGTCTTTTTTGGATTTATATCAGAGGACGGCGTCAAACAATATAGAAAGCGTACTCAACCTTTTAGGCATGCGACAGAAGGAACATTGCTAGAGAGGGCTTCGATAGCTGAAGATGAAAAGAAACTTTTAGTGCATCTTGGCGTATTCATAGCGGTGCATCTTTATAACTATCTGAATAAAAACACGCGGGTTTAGTGTATCTCTCTTAGCGTCCATATTCTAATATTATGCGGGGGTGCTTACTAACAGGGGATTTGTATCTAGAAATGCCTTCCATCGGGATATTTCCAAACAGATAAGGTTCCAATTCAAATGTACTTGGGCAACCAAGAAAATATCCTCATCAAAAGATGAGGATATTTTCTTGGTTGGTGCCTAGACTTCGTAGTGTGTGAGTATGCACGTATGTATTGACTTATGTGAATATATATGATAAAGTTGCATATTGTGCAGACACCTAATGGTGTCGCTAACTTCGTACCTTAACAAAGGAGATACTCATGATGCAAATCATGACACCCAGGAATACCCGAACCGCACAGGAGCTTGACGAAATGCGTCAGCTTGTCCACCATGTTTCCACAGGAGATTACACGCTAGAAACAACCCTTGTTCCTAAGCCTCGAGCTCCTCTTGCGTTGTTACAGCGCGTGAAAGAGGGTATTGAACGTATTCATTACAATCGTCGAGTACACAACAGCATGCGAGTTACGCCAAGTATCGTGTGTGTTGTCCCGACATACGAGAGGGAGACGGACATCGATAAGACTATTGAAAGTCTTCTTCTCCAAACAAGACAGCTTGACCGTATCGTTGTCGTGGTTAACGGTCCAGGTACACGTGATACGGCCTATCAGAGGGCTATCCCGTATGCAAACGCATTCCCTTGCGTTGAAGTAGTCCAACTCGATCCAGAGATGGCAGGAAAGGTCAATGCGCTCAACTGGGCGTATCGCCAGCATGTCATTGCTGGAGAGTTTGATTTCATGCTGGGGGTGGATGCTGATGTCGTCTGTGATTCAGAGATGGTGGAGAAGCTAGAGATAGATATCATCGAGAATCCTGATGCGGCTGGCGTCAAGGCTCGGTACGGGTTTGAGCTGCCAGATCGTATAACATGTCGAGGACGTGGCGTTATCTACGGTCAGCGGCATGAATTTGCCATGACCGAAGTGAAACAGCAACTTCGCGGATGCCGTACGGAGATTCTTGGTGGTCAAAGCACTATTTTCCGTGTGTCAGCGCTACAGGAAGCTGCCAAAACAACAAGGGGTAGCAACCCATGGAATCCTCAGTCAAAAGTCGAGGATGCTGAGCTGACGAGAACTGTTCAGCGCAATGGCTACACGACTCTCACGAGTCGGCACGCCAGAGCTTGGACGGGTCTCATGGAGCATCCATACGAGTGGCACAAGCAGCGGAGGAAGTGGCAAGATGGACACCTCGAAGACATGACGCGCGATTTTCGTCCCATTCAGGATGCTCGACGCTGGATGCAGCAGATGGTACTTGGATGGAATGTTCTCATCCGCGTCATGTTTGTGACGTTGATGATGTCTGGCGTCTTGCTTGATCGGTATGTTTTTTCACCGATCTGGCTTGTGCCAATTGGGCTGTCAATCTTGCAGTCGGTGCTCATTGCGATCAAGCTGCCCAACCGAAGCTTCGGTGAAGTAGTGCGGTCGCTCCTGTTCCTTCCTGGCGAAATCTACTACCTTCGAACCTTGTCGGTGTGGATTGAGTCGGTATTGTCACTCTTTGCCAATATTCGGAAGGATGGCTGGAAGCGTCAGTATGCCGCCGAGGCAGGACGAAAGCGTGCGGCTGTTTCGGGTTGGATTGTGCTTACGTTGTCGGTGCTAGTTCC
>JBATSI010000020.1:0-37627 GCA_049293215.1 Saccharimonas sp. (SeqCode)
CTACTACTTTGCTTTGTTCTCAATAAGCCTCGAACATATCTACATGCGCACCCCGAAGACATCCTCTCCGACGAGACGCTCTCGCGCCTCTCTTCACTTGTTTCTCGTCGACTAAACGACGAACCAATCGCTTACCTAACGAAATCAAAAGAATTCTACGGAAGAAACTTCTACGTCAACCACTCTGTGCTCATTCCTCGACCAGAATCAGAGGCAATTATTGAATTACTAAAAAAGCATATAGTGGCTGACTATCATAAGATTGCCGATGTTGGGACAGGGAGTGGCTGCCTCGCTGTCACGGTAGCAAAGGAATTTTCCTATCTACATGTCGACGCATACGACATCGACACAAAAGCGCTAGCTATCGCGCGACGCAATGCACAATCACACGACGTCAGCGTTTCATTGTATCAAAATAATCTCCTTGAGCATACTCCTCAGCAATACGATATTATTGTCGCAAATCTACCGTACGTTGATCGCTCATGGCAACGCGACAATCGAGAAACTTTTCACGAACCATCAATAGCCCTTTTTGCGTCAGATAAGGGCCTAGCTCTCATAAAAAAGCTCATCAAACAATCAAGGGACACTCTTGCACAAAATGGTCTTCTTGTATTAGAAGCTGATCCCTGTCAACACGCCGACATCATTCTAGAAGCAAAGAATAGCCATTTATCACTCCTCGACATAGATGGTTATGGAATTGCTTTTATAAAAAGCTAGCCCTACTCGCCATACGACCCAAGCGTCACACGAATACTTTTTTCTTTACCATTACGGAGAATAGTCAGTTCAACGACATCACCTGGTTGATATTCGCCAATAAGACTTGATACATCCCCTTGTTTACCAACTGTCAGGTTGTTAATTTTTGTAATAATATCCTTGTCTTTTACACCAGCCCTATCCGCAGGACCATCCTTTGAAACAGCCGCACTGTCTCCATCTGCAACGATATACGCGCCTTCCTTGACATCAAGATTATACTGTTTTGCTAGTCTAGGAGTAATCGATACATAGCGAACTCCAAGATATGCCCGCTTTACACCCTTACCCGCAAGAACAGATTTCAGCGTTCCCTTAACAGCATTAATAGGAATCGCAAAGCTAATTCCCTGTGCATTCGACGCCACCGCTACATTAATACCAATAACCTGTCCACTGCGATTCAAAAGTGGCCCACCTGAATTGCCCGAGTTAATTGCTGCATCCGTCTGCAGTAGGTCTGTAAGGTTCTCTGTTGTTGACGAATCGCCACTTGCTGCCGTAATAGGTCGTCCTTTACCAGATATGATACCACTGGTGACAGTATTTTGATATTGTCCAAGAGCATTACCAATAGCAACAACAAGCTGGCCAACACGAATAGTCGCTGAGTCTCCCAGCTCAATCGCAGCGAGCTCATTTGCTCCTTCAATTTTCAAATATGCTATATCATTAAGCGGATCAGTCCCGACAAGCTTCACCTTGTCGTAACTTGTTCCATCATACGTAACGACTCTTATCGTACTTGCCCCGTTCACGACGTGCTTATTCGTCAAGATATATCCGTCTTTACTCACAATGACACCTGTCCCAGCTGCCTCTTGTTGCGCGGCACCAAAAATAGACGATACTGTTGTGTTTGTTACAATAGATACAACACTTGGTGAAACTTTTTCAGCAACACTTGATACTGCGTCTTCGTCAGTCGTCGTCACGAGATTACCGTCGCTCTGAAGCGTATCCCGTTCAGTGACTGCCTGCTTGTTATATGTGCCGTGAATATAAAGCCACATCGAAAGTGCTCCAAGAAAAATTGCTAGCAGCACTCCTGCAATAATCAACGATATCCGCCGTTGCTTGTTCTTTTTTAACGATTGATTTTGGCTATCATTATTGTTTGACATACCCCACCTCCTAACTAAATTAATCCAGTGACACTTAAGTCGTTAAAGAATATCAAGATAATAAAGACCAAACTCACTGTCACCATTATTGGCAAAAATACATCATTCCACTTCACTATCTCGTTATGATGATAGCTTGCATATGCTCGTTCGAGAATAAGACCAATGAGTACTAAAAATAGTGCTAATTGTGTCAATTTTATTACCCCTAGCCCAGGAAGCGAATAGGCAAACAACCAGTGATAGCTCACCCAGCCTAGCTCCGCATACACCACACCTACGATAAGACTGTATGCTTTTGTCATAGGCTCATCGTAGCTACCGAGTACATGACGCGCCGCGCTATATCCAATAGCCCACACTATAGCAACAAAAAATAGTGGATTCCAGTTATACGATATAATCGAAAGTGCTGTTATTCCTATAAATACTGAAATACCCGCCTGCATAGCAACATATTTTTTACTTGAACGCGGCTTAATGAACAGTAGCCATGCGGCATACAAGATAGCAATGATTGCTTGCAGCCATACAGTGCCACTTGCGGCATATAGTAAAACAACGACGCTCATTCCAACATTAAGATCAACAGTATTTGCAATAAGATTTGCAATCCAAAAACGTGGGCGAACCGCTAAAGCTCGCCATTTACTAAGAATAACCAAGATAAAAGCGAGCCACGGAGACTGAACAACGAGGACAATCGAGAATAGAAGTGCCGCAAGCCCTATATTGAGCGCAATATATAAGGCTTCATTTAAACGAGATCGATGTTTGTGAGATCGCAAAAAATCCATAGACTTTTCTATTATACCACTACTCTTGCGTCGCATCTGCGACAATAACAACAAAGTTAGTTGCAGCTTCTACCGACACAGGTACAGTTTCTTTCGTAGCCTTTACACCGTAGAGTGACTCAAGTTTTGCTAATGTGTTTAGTTTATTATCGCTTAGCTGATATATCTTGTTCTTTGCGTACGAACCACCTTCCGGTGCATTATCGACGCTGTCTACTACTAACCCTAGCTTTTCAAGTCGATCTGCCTCCTTCTGCGCAGCACCAGCTACACCAGAAGCATTAAGGACGACAACGTGCGCAGCTTCCTGAGAAACCGGTGTTGCATTTACCTGCTTGGAAATATAAGCTTGTATTTTGCTATAGTCATAGGTTCCAGCGGTTGGCACAACAACGCTCGCTCCACCAATATTTGAAGTTGTTACGAGCGCCGGATCTGCATCAATCAAACTTATACTTTTAATTGCACTGCTCGGAATGTCATTCGCAAGACTCATAAGCGTTCTGATCTCGCTTGTTTCAAAATTTGTTCTTAAGTTTTTACCAAGTGCTTCAATAATACCCGTCACTTTGCTAAAGTTTGTCAACGTACCAGCGCTCATCGCTTTCTCCTTGATAGCAACAAGGATTTTTTGCTGATTTTTTTCTCTATCAAAATTAGATTGTTCAAATCCATATGTTGGCGCTGAGTCACCGCGCGCTTGGGCTAGATATAAGGCATGCTCTGCGTCCAGCTCAACTTCCCCATTTGGATAATCAATATAGTGCCCATTTGGTGGGCAATTTTGTATCATTGTCGCTCTGCTCGCATTTTCGTTACCACCCTTACACTTCCAGTCAAAGTTGCTGTCCATCTGTCCACGTGGATCGCGACTTTCTATTGTCACCTTTATACCGCCCAATGCGCTTACTAGGTCGCGCATAACAGTATAGTTGACATGAACGCTATATTGAATATCGAGCCCCACAATATCACCAAAGAACTTACGAGACGCCTCCTGACGTTCGTCCTCTGCCCTGCTTGAATCCCAATCGCTATTGATACAATTAAAATACTCATTAATCTTACCGGAATAGCCCGACAAGCACGCCTTACCGTATTCCACATAGAGATCTCTTGGAATGCTTATCATATACGCATTCTTCTGCTCTTGATCAACACTCAGTACCATAAGAGAGTCTGTGAGATATGACGCTTCATGCCCCGGATCATCTTCAGAGGTGCCAAGTACAAGAATGTTACTACGACCATTTGCATCCTTCTTCAATTCTTTTTGTTGCACCAATCCGAGTAAATCACCCTTGAATATATCAGCGCCCGCCAAGATTGTTTTAACAACAAACCATCCAAGAGCCAAAACAATAATAATTACCAGCGTCAGCACGACTCGCTTAATAATCTTCTTTCGAGGAATGTGTACTTTTGCTGTATTTCGTTTGGTAGCGCTCTTATTTTCGTTAGCCTCATCGTCAATACTCCTCAACGACTCATCAACCTCAGACCTTGTAAGCCCACCTCTACTATGAGCACGCTCTAAAGTAGGCGTCGTCGTTCGGCCTTTTTGAGGTTCCACAGGTTCCACGCCTAGCTTCGCCGCCTTTGAAGCACGGCGTGGCACAAAACCATCAATAGAAGTTTGCTTTTTCATAAACTCTTCCCACTATAACGGATTTAAGGAAGAAATCAAATAGGTTGCTTATGCTTAACGCATATTTTCTCTATGGTGTATAATAAAAAAGATGGAAGCAGATTTCTTTACACGACACCCTCGCATGAAAGATGTAAGTGGTTTTATCCTTTTTGTTGCCCTTGTAATGCTTGGTACGCTTTTTATTAATACTTTTTTATTCCGCAGCTTCAACGTTGTCGGACCGAGCATGGAAAACACACTTCACACCGGAAACCGCCTTATTGTTAACCGTATCCCTGTCGCCATTGCTCAACTAAAAAACCAGTCGTACACACCAAAACGTGGAGAAGTTATTGTATTCAAGAACCCTCGCTATGTCGCTGGCGCAGCCGACATGAATCTCGTAAAACGCGTCATCGCTTTCGCCGGGGAACGCGTTGTCGTGAAAGATGGTGTACTTACCGTATATAATAACGAACACCCCGAAGGGTTTCACCCAGACGATACAACAAAAGGACCTGGGTCACCTACGAGTGGAGATGTAGACGTCACTGTTCCCGATCAAGAAATCTTTGTTGCTGGCGATCACCGAGAAGGAAATAATTCGCTCGATTCACGAAATGGATTAGGAACAGTTCCCCTCTATGACGTCATCGGTCCTGTGGCATTACGTATATGGCCGCTAACAAAAATTACCACTCTTTAAACTATCCAAGAAGTTTCGTGATACGCTGAAAATCGTCATCATTTTTAAATCGAATAACAATTTTTCCCGCACCCTTTGTGTTACTACGAATCTGAATTGGTGCATTCATTCTTTGCTCAATTCTTTTCACAGCAGACTCGTAGCGCGGAACTACTTGTGGCATAGCCTTCTTCACCGGCTTCTCGTCCAGACGCTTTAAATCAACAATATACTGTTCGATTCGTCGCGCACTCCACTCCTCTCGCAATATCTTTGGGAGTAAGATTTCAATCTGTTGATTCGTTAACCCAATAAGTGGTCTCGCCCGCCCTTCACTCAGCGTACCATCAACGAGCGCTTGTCGCACCACCTCAGGTAAACGCAATAAACGAAGCGTATTGCTAATAGCACTTACGGATTTACCACCGACACGCTGCCCAATTTGATCAAGCGTAAGATTAAACTGATCTCGAAGTTTTAAGTAAGCAGTGGCCGTCTCGATTGCATTGAGATCGCGTCGCTGAATATTCTCAATCAACGACAGTTCCAACTTGTGTTGATTAGACAACGTCCGCACTAGGGCGGGTATTTTATTAAGTCCCGCACGAGTAGCCGCCTTGAACCGTCGTTCACCTGCAACGATAACATACTTTCCTTTATTATTTGGTGTCACAACTATTGGCTGCAATACACCGTGAACACGAATTGATTCAGCAAGTTCGTCTAGAGATACATCATCAAAAGTTCTCCGAGGTTGCCCTTCATCAGGAATAATTTCTCCCAACTTTATGTGCCGCAAGTCACTAATCTTATCGTCTTGATCCGCAGTTGGATCAAAAGATTCGTCTAATAGCTCTGTTGGAATCAATGAGTCAAAACCTCTTCCTAACCCTCGCTTTGCTGCCATTACTACCCTACCCGTTCCATTAGTTCTTTTGTTACTGCCTTATATGCTCGAGCGCCCTTGCTAAATCGATCATATGCGCCGATTGGCAAGCCATGGCTCGGTGCCTCTGCAAGGCGGACATTTCGCGGAATCGTTGTTTTAAACACCTTTGCAGGAAAATGCTTTGTGATTTCAGCAAGCACCTGTCCAGAAAGAGACGTGCGCCCATCTACCATCGTAGGCAACACACCTACTAAGTCTATGGTGGGATTCATACTTTTTCTTACAAGCTTCATCGTCTCAAGCAATTGTCCTAATCCTTCTAGTGCATAAAATTCTGCCTGGACTGGCAATAAGACGTATCGGGCAGCAATAAGCCCATTGACTGTTAGTAGGCTAAGACTTGGTGGGCTGTCGATAATAACAAAATCATAGTCATTTGTCTGATCAATCGCAAACTTTAATCGACCAAAACGATGTTGTGCTTGCGCAAGTTCTACCTCGGCATTCGCCAACTGTGGCGTCGATGGCGCGACAAACAGCCGCTTATGCTCTGTAGGGATAACTACTTCGGCAAGAGATTTCTCTCCCATAAGCACTTCCGTCATCGTCCCAGAAAGACCCTGTTTGTCTATACCTAGCCCACTCGTGGCATTACCCTGCGGATCAAAGTCAACAAGAAGTGTGGTCTTCCCTAGTTTTGCTAGGTAATACGCCACATTAATAGCTGTCGTTGTCTTACCAACGCCACCCTTCTGATTTGTTACACAAATTACGGTTGTCATGTTTGTTGTCATTCCCTCTTTGCTTTCCTTATTATAGCATGAGCGTGAAAACTAGCAATTCCCTACCATTAATAAAAGCCCCAATATATGAGGCTTTTATCTGTTGTATACCGAAAATTACTTAATTGAAGTGATTTCGATTTTACTATATTTCTGGCGATGTCCTATTTCTTTATGAACATTCTTTTTTGCTTTGTAGCGAATCACGCGTAATTTATCGCCCTTTACTTCTGGCTCAATTACGTTTGCCTTTACCTTCACACCCTTTACAAGAGGTGTCCCAACGGTAGTTTTAGTACCATCGATTGTCAGTAGTGCATCGGTTTCGAGCGCTTTCGTGCCTTCCGGGAGGAGGTCCACCAGGAGGGTCTCTTTTTCGGCGACAATATATTGCTTGCCACCAACCTTTATGACTGCCTTCATTTCATTCCTTTTTTAATAGTTCCTAACGATTGTAACAGATTAAGGCTAGTCTTGCAATAGTCTCACTCAAGCACCTCATCGGGAAGCAGGATCGTGTTCTTTATTTTTTCAAAAAGTTCAGCATCGTTCTGCCATAAAACCGTATATTGAGCAATCGTGTCAAGATACGTCGAACCCACCGAAGCAACGCACTGCATAAGAACAATAGGTTTTTGAAAGGCGAGCGCTGCACCTACTTCAATAAGCATGCCTTCACTTCTTCGAGCTGACGTCATAATAACAAAAATCTTATCACACCGTCGCAACTCCTTGAGATCATGCTCAATAAACTGCTTTGGTTGCGTCATCGTATTACAACGAGAATCGAATAAGTCACAATAGGCCTCTGCTCCCTGCTCTTCAAATATCTGGACAATGCGTTTCATACGAGCCCTCACACTCACATGATCCTCACCGGTATACGCATGTGACAGGAACACTCTCATAACAACGCCAAAAAATCCTTTTCATCTATAATTTTCGTTCCATACTGATGAGCCTTCTTGAGCTTACTTGCCCCAACCTTTCCTCCAGAGATAAGATAATCCGTATCTTTGCCAACACTTGTCTGAAAAGTGCCACCTCTTGCTCGTACAGCCTCCGCCGCCTCATCTCTACTCATCGATAAAAGCGTACCTGTCACAACAAACTGTACGTTCTGCAAGCTGCCTTTTTTGCGAGTAAACTGCGGTCGGACGCCTACATCCTTCATCTTACGCAGAAGTTTCTCGTTGTCCTCATCAGCGAACCAAGCAACAATGCTCTCCGCAACAATGTCACCGACTCCATCTATTATTAACAATTCGTCAATTGTTGCCACAGCGAGACGATCAAGCGATTCAAAGTGATCTACAAGATCAATAGCAGTCTGTATGCCAATGTGGCGAATTCCTAATCCATAGACGAACCGCTCCAGGGTAGGCGTCTTTTTTGCAGCAATCGCCTCAATCAGTTTCGTTGCGGAAATTTCCGCAAAACGATCCAACGGTAACAAATCCTCCTTTTTTAACAGATAAATATCAGCTAAATCACTCACCAGGCCAGCATCTACTAGCGCTTCAATATTTTTCGACCCTAGCGTATCAATATCGAGGGCTGACTTTGAGGCAAAATGTTCCAAAGAGCGCTTAAGGATAAGTGTAGAATTACTGCCCTTCACTCGATAGATTGCCTCGCCTGATGGACGAATAAATGTAAGCTCAGGATATTGCTTATTTAACTCTGCTTCAAAATCAAAAGGTAACGCATTCTTGGGGCGTAAATCAGATAACACACTCTCTACTTGCGGGATTATATCCCCTGCCTTAAACACAACAACTGTATCGCCCTTTCTTACATCGAGTCGAGCAATCTCGTCTGCATTATGTAGGCTAGCGTGTTGTATTGTCGTGCCCGCCACAACCACTGGGTCAAACACAGCGACTGGCGTTGCCGCACCCGTACGCCCAATTGAAATAACGATATCCTTCACAATGGTCGTAGCCTGCTCAGCCGCATATTTAAATGCTACCGCACCACGAGGATTCTTTCCCACCATACCCAAGTTATCATATAGTGCACGATTGTTTATTTTTATCACTAATCCATCGGTATTAAACGGCAAATCATGACGCTTGCTGTCCCATTCATTAACAAAACTCATCACGTCATCAAGCCGAGTGAATACAGTTGCCTGCCGGTTGCGAGTTATTCCCAGAGCGGTCAACATTTCATATGCGAACATATTTGTTGGCACTTTGGTTGAGTCTTCGTATATCAAATCATATCCACGAAAATGAAGCGGGCGCGAGGCAACAAGCTGTGGATCAAGTTGACGAATTGTTCCAGCCGCAAGATTTCGAGGATTGGCGAATTCCGGAAGCCCTGCTCTTCGTCGCTCTTCATTCAGAGAATAAAATGTATTTTTGAGCATAACGATTTCTCCGCGTATTTCAGTGCGCCCCTTCAAGAAAAGCCGACTCTCAGTATTTTCCGTGCTGTCGTGTAGACGCAATGGAACGTTCTTTATAGTGCGCACGTTGCTCGTGACATCCTCACCCACGTAACTATCGCCACGCGTCACCGCCTGAACAAGCACTCCATCCTCATATACCAACGCACAGGCAAGTCCATCCATCTTGATATCTGCAAAGAATTCGTGGCGTGTCCCAGGAATTAACTTCTCCGTACGCTCCACCCATGCCCGAACCTCATCTTTGTCGAATACATCATTAAGGCTCACCATCCGTTGAGGATGTCTCACCTTCTTAAATCCGTCAAGAAGCTTGTTACCGACTCGCTGAGTAGGGCTATCCGGCGTTATCCATGCTGGATGTGTCGCTTCAATCTGTTTGAGCTCACCAAATAGGCTATCATATACAGCATCACTTACTGATGGCTGATCAAGTACATAATACTCATAACTATATCTATTAAGTAGCTGTTTTATCTCTTTAAGCCGGCTTTGCATCATCGCTCACTATCTTCCTATACAGTATATAGATATAACTGCTCGACCATACTAATGTAATAGCGCTCATAACACCTGCCATTACTGGCATCATAGGCACATTGGTAAATAACGGCCATACGCCTTTTAGCCACGAATCAAGAAGGACAAGCGGAATCATCACAACACACCACAACAATACGATCGTCAGCCCAAGCCACAATAGACGATACAGAACGCGCAAACGTCTTCCTACAACCAAATCTCCTGCGGCTCTAACTGCCTGCATCGGATACATACCGGGAAGCGTTACAATAACTAATGCGATGCAAGTGCTTGTTACCCAATATAACGTGAGAATAGCAGTAAGTGCAATAAACACATAGAGTATCATAAGCCCAAACCCTTCAGATGCTACGCCGCTTGATAAAAGAGCTGTATAGATAAGCGCAGCAAACCCCAGAGGAAGAAGCTGTATAAGAAAAATCATAGCAACAGCTAACGTCGATAAAAATGGTGCCCCTGCATTATATAACGCATCACGAAGACGAGGACTTCTCCCTGCTATAAACTCCCGAAGAAGCCATACCGTTATGAGCCATACAAAAATAAAAGCGACACCTAAATAAACCTGTTGGTCGGCACTTGCTGAACCCGACCCCCCAACAAAAGCCGACGCCATAAGAAGCCCGGCTTCACCTAGCTTTCCCCAAGCGCCCGTCAATATCTCTTTACCTGAAGAGGAAACAAGCTCACTAAGTTGTCCATAGGTTTCTTGACCAGTGATTCCCCCAAGAGCAAACATGACTATTGCATAAAGCATGACTAACAAAATAAACGTATTCTTATGTGCCTTTAGTTGTTGCCATACCGTGTATGTAAACGACATATACCCGGGTAATGTTAACGATCTCTGATAATCACGTCTCCGCGTTCGCCGAAAGCTCCGATGAGGACGACGAGTAAGAAATGATGAAATCCGCCGACGACTTCGCGAGTACACGGCGCGAGCCCTCTTCGCTAGCCTCCCGTTCCATGAAGGCGTCTTCGTTTTTTCTTTTGTAGTCATCGTACGAGGCTTAGTTTCCACCTTTCGCCTCGGCTTTTGCGGTGTCTTTTTTACGACCACTTGTTCATATCCTCTTGCAGTCGCTTGATCCTATCATCAAGTGGCGGATGCGTGCTAAAGAGCCTCGTAAAAAAGCCTGAACGTAATGGATTTACCATAAACATATTAGCACTTGAGCTCACCTGCTTTTTCATAGGTTTTGTATATCGCTTTAGTTTGCCCAAAGCACTGGCTAGTCCTTCGGGGTCACGTGTTGTCATTGCACCTGTTGCGTCTGCCAAGTATTCGCGCTGCCGGCTTACGGCCATTTGCATAATAGACGACACTATAGGCGCCAAAATAATTGCAATAATTCCCAATAATAGTACGATAGGGTTTGTATCACGACGGTCATTATTGCCACCATACCAAAGCATTCGTAGTGCAATATCAGAGATGAGGCCAATTGCACTGACGAGCCCAAAAGTAATCATACTCACTCGAATATCATAGTTTTGAACATGGCCCATTTCATGTGCAAGTACCGCTGTTAGCTCACGATCATTCATGATGTCAAGCAATCCTGTCGTTACCCCCACAATAGCATGTTTGGGATCTCTTCCTGTTGCAAATGCATTTGGCGCAGAATCACTTATAATGTAAACCTCAGGCATCGGAAGCCCTGTTGTAATGGCAAGATTCTCGACCGTCCGCCACAAACGTTGATTGTCAGCCTTCTTAATTGGCGTTGCTCCAGTCATCGACATTGCGAGTTTTGAAGCCATAAAATATTGAAATATCGCGTACACGAGCGCACCTACAAAAGTGCCCCAAAAGATAGTTAGACTACCAGTGCCATATTCTGAATCCATAATTGCCTGCACGGCTAGACCGACCGCAGCCACCATAGCGACGAAGACAATCATCAGAACGATTGTATTACGCTTATTTCGTTCAATTGCTTTATACATATGCTTCTATTATACCATTTCTTGCTTCAACGTCTTTAGTCTTCATTTAACAATCCACTCGTTATGAGTGGATTATTAAATGAATTTTCGTGATGTTATTAGAACTTTACTTCTACTGGATTCTCGACAGTTGACTGGTCGTCTACTTCAAAGAATTCTTTTGCTTTAAAGCTGAACATACCGGCAACAATGTTTGCAGGGAACATTGCAATGCGCGTGTTCAGGTCGCGTACGCCACCGTTATAGAAACGCCGCGCAGCCTGAATCTTGTCTTCTGTGTCAACAAGCTCATTCTGCAACTGGATAAAGTTCTGGTTTGCCTTAAGATCTGGGTAGTTTTCTGCTACAGCAAACAGACTCTTTAGGGCACCCTCGAATGCGTTCTCAGCTTGAGCGGTTTCCTTTACTCCCTTAGCATCCATGATCGCCGATCGAGCTTCTGTTACCTTTTCAAAAACTCCCTGCTCGTGAGCAGCGTACCCCTTCACTGCGTTAACTAAATTTGGGATCAGGTCAACTCGACGCTTTAGCTGAACAGTGATATCACTCCACGCTTCTTCCACACGAATGCGTAGCTTTACAAGGCTGTTGTACGTTGCCCACACAAACAGCGCAGCCAAAACCAGCAAGCCGAGTACAACGAGCAAAATTATCATTGATGTTGACATAATCTACATTCTCCTATTCTTTGCTTATGTCTTTAGTATACACTATTCTTCAATCAAGAAAAAGAGTACACTCTGTACTCTTTTCTCTTAAATTCACGTGGTGCGCAGAGCGGGAATCGAACCCGCACGGCTTTTGGCCAAGGGATTTTAAGTCCCTCGCGTCTACCTATTCCGCCATCCGCGCATTTGTGGAGGCACGTACGAGAGTCGAACTCGTCTTCAAGGTTTTGCAGACCTCTGCGTAACCGCTCCGCCAACGCGCCATATGATTTATTATATCAGGTTTAATGTCTGAAAGAATATAAAACTAATCATTCCACAGGCTCGTATAGTCTTCGGAGTCAAGGCAAATCGCCTCTGCCTCATGCTGCTCTGCAACAATCTCCTCGCGCAATCCGTCATCGAGTGGATCAACTGGAGCAAAGGCTACTTTATTACGAAATACGTTAAACAATCTAAACATTTTTATCTTTTATCCTATTACATATAGTAGCATATATAAAGAGTAATGTCAATATACCTCGTAGGCACCAGCTGCCAGTTATCAAAGACTGTCATTGTGAACGGCCATGATTAGCTCTTTGCTAATTTGATGATGAGTTCCTTACCCTCAACATTCACCGCTGTTTGGTAATCGGCATCACAAGACAACGCTAGACTATTCGCTAATGTCTCTTGGGCAATTGTTCTGCTATATTCATTTATCGCCTGTTTTAGCTCATCATCAGTCGAATCAAGCACCAACTTAATACGATCATCCACGTTCAGTCCCGCAGCCTTACGCGCACTCTGAACACAACGAATAACTTCTCGCGCCATACCCTCTCTCTTGAGTTCTGGCGTTATTTTTTTGCTCACTTCAACCCATGTTGACTCGTCAACAGGCCCTTCTGTAATATCGTATTTCTCTAAATATTCAGGAAGGTTCTCAATATGCCTGACTTCCTTGACATTCAGCTCTTCGGCGATGATTTGTTCGTAATAATCAGAAAGTTTATCACCCGCATACGACGCAAACTGCAACGGCTGGCGGACCTTGATAGAATTCTGATGTTCGTCTTTTTTCATGCGCAACCCAAGGCCGGCGTTAATAAGCTCGCGCGTTCTTGACATCTCGTTAACGACGATGTGGTCTATTGGTCCAGCCGAGAGCCAGCTTTTTAGGTGGATAGATTCCTCATCGCCTGTAAGCTTATGATACAACTCTTCAGACAAAAACGGCGTAAATGGCGCCAATACGTAGCTCAAACGAGTCAAAACATAGTGAAGCGTTTTGTAGGCAGCTTCTTTATCGCTATCGTCTTCGCTCTTCCAGAAGCGACGGCGACTTCGACGAACAAACCAGTTACTCGCATCATCAATAAACGGCAACACCGGGCTCAGTGCATCAGGAATATTATAACTATCCATATTCTTTTCTACGGCTTTTACAAGCTGATGCAATCGTGAAACAATCCAAATATCAAGTGGATTTTTTAGTTCAGAAAGAGGATCTCTAAGTGTTTCATCATACTCCCAGCCATCCACTTCGGCGTACATTGTAAAGAAATCGTACATATTCCATATCATGTCAAGCTTACGAGCAATATCGCCAACGTCCTTATCCTGCAAGGCAAAGTCCTCCCCATTGAGCAGCGGCGAACTAAGGAGCAAAAAGCGTAAACTATCGGCACTAAATTTGTCCATTAACTCATTTGGATCAGTGAAGTTACCGAGACTCTTGCTCATTTTGCGACCGTCATTACCAGCAATCACTCCTGTTGTAATGACGTTCTCGAAGGCCTCACTACCAAAAAGAGTCGTATTGACCGTGTGTACATAATAAAACCAAGCACGAACCTGTCCAACATATTCAACAATAAAGTCACCTGGGAAATTTGTCTCAAACTTCTCTTTGTTCTCAAATGGATAATGAAACTGAGCAAATGGCATAGAGCCCGACTCAAACCAACCATCGAGCACCTTATCGATACGAGTAAAGTGTTCCCCACCGATATCAAAGGTAATATCATCAACCCACGGACGGTGATAATCCTCAAGTTCTACACCGCTCAACTCTTTCAGTTCTGCATATGACCCCACAACATGGATATTCCCTTTATCACCTCTCCATACCGGCATAGCCGTTGCCCAAAAGCGATCGCGACTAAGATTCCAGTCTGGTGCTTGCTCGATATTCTTGGCAAAACGACCGTGCTTTAGGTGTGATGGGAACCAATTAATATTTTCATTCTTCTCCAGCATTAACGGTTTTTGGCCCTGCACATCAAAGAACCATGATGGGATTGCACGATACATAATACGTTGCTTACTGCGTGGATTGAATGGATATTCATGACGAATGTATTCAATCTTCCAGACAACGCCTTTCTCCTTCAGATCTTTGGCAATAAATTTATTGTTCTCCCATACTTCAAGACCTTTATAATTAGTGTCAATATAATAACCATTATCATCAATCACATGAAACGGTATTACACCATGACGTTTCGCCAGCTCAAAGTCATCCTCACCGTATGCCGGCGCAATATGAACAATTCCTGTACCCGACTCATGAGACACAAAATCTGCTGCGTAGATTTTATGAATTTTGCCACTTTTAGGCCATGATGAACCAGTATCAAGCGGTTCATATGCCTTACCGACCAGCTCGCTACCTGGGAATTCTCGGACAACCTCATAGATGATTGGCTGATTTTTCTCGTCTTTCAATACACGCCCGAATGCTTCTTTGGCAACGATAAGACGCTCACCATCAACCCGTATTTCACAGTATGTCATCTCCGGATTAACTGCAAGCATAAGGTTGGCTGGTAATGTCCAGGGAGTTGTCGTCCAAGCTAAGACGGAAGTATCGTCATCTACAAGCTTAAATTTCACATATACACTAGGATCGGTTACCGTCTGGTATGCGTCATTGTCCATTGTCACTTCAGCCTTACTGACTGGTGTAGCAAACTTGGTGTCGTACATTAACACCTTTTCGCCTTCATAGATCTTTCCCTTTTCATAAAGCTGTTTAAATGCCCACCAGACACTCTCCATGAAATCCTTATCCATCGTACGGTATGCGCCCTTAAAATCAACCCAGCGACCGATACGATCAATCACACCTTCCCATGTCGCGCTGTTAGCAACCATTGATTCTCGCGCTTTATTGATATATGTTTCAAGACTAATCGTTGGCAGTGGATTGCCATCTCTATCAAGTGGCGCAGAAGCACTATCACTTGTGACGATTTGCCGACGATCGACAATATTCAGCTGCTTTTCAACAAAATTTTCAGCAGGAAGCCCATGGCAGTCCCAACCCCAGCGACGCTCAACACGCTTGCCTTTCATAGTTTGATAACGAGGAACCGCATCTTTCACAATACTCGATAGGAGCGTCCCATGATGAGGTACTCCAGTAATGAATGGTGGACCGTCATAAAAGACAAAGCTATTATCAGCTGGCCGTTGTGCTACCGACTTTTCAAACGTTTTATCTTCTTTCCAGCGTTTCACCCAATCACGCTCATATTCACTTGCTCGTCGACGTGTACCGTGATTAAACTTCATGTTCATACTCCTGTTATTTATATTAAGAACAAAAAATCACCTCATTTGATTCCGAGAATCCGTCATACGGATGGTTCCATCTCGGTTCCAAAAGAAGTGATTCTTTTAGCACTTTATTGTTTGCTTTATCGTAGCGTAACACGGTAGGTTCTACTTTCGATATGTTGATTTCTTCCTACAAGCGTTCGTGGCTGATAACCACTTATTTGCCTTGCGCAAAATGCTTCTAGCATAGATTATATCAAATATTCATACAGAACGCTACGATCTATGTAGCATAACAGTATCTTCTATAGAAATAATTGCTCGCCAAATTTCAATATAATGCCTGCTATGAGCAAAACAATGCCTACTGCTAAAATAAGTGTATCATAGCCACGCTCCACAAACTCTTTCAAGCGAAGAGTACTTCCACTTGTCACCACACCACGAAGTATGTTATAGCGCGTCACTCCATAAAACATAGCAAGCATAGCAATATCAACAGTAAAACACCACGGACATAACACCTGAATAACCGAGAGACTCATAAATAACATCCAAACTGCAAAAGCTAAACCAAACGTAACGCCAAGCTGCATAGCGACCATAAACCATCGAGGATACTTAGCGCCAGCTAAAATAGATACTGCAATAGTGATTACAGCAGGGAGCGCCATCAACCCAATAAAGCTGTTAGGAAACCCGAGGATCGAGGCCGACCAATGATTTGCTACTGTCGCACAACTAATAACTGCGTTTAAGTCACAATTAAGCGTTGCTTCTGGGTTTTTTGCCAAAACAAGCGCCTCAATCGACAGCACAAACGACGCAAGTAATGCAACTGCTCCAGCAAACAGAACGATAATCATTGCTATACGCTCACGTTTAGCATCTGCCTGCGTAAACCAATTTTTTATATTACCCAGCATAATAGCTTACCTCGTCTATCTGCGGCAGAGGTGTTCCTCGCCACATATTTAACATTTGGCTTTCATCAGATAATGCAACTAATGTAGGGTATTCCATAATTCCATACGCCTGACAAAAAGATTGACCATCGCGCGTATCAGGATCCTTTTCTTCTATAGCTTTGCCCGTACGACGAGTAAAATCACGGAGATAGTCAAAAACCTCCCGCGCATGATCACTCTCCGCTCGATACACTATCACAACACGCACAATTTCTACCCCTTCTTATCCTGTCGCCGCTGTTCAAGAATTTTTACAAAATCATCAAGTGTTTTAAACTTATGGAACACGCTTGCGAAACGCACATACGCCACCTCATTGAGCGCAGCAAGCTCATCAAGAACAAAGTCGCCAATCTGCTTAGACGATACTTCCGTTTCACCGACATCATAGAGGCGCTCCTCTACGCGGTCAATAATTTCCTCAACTTCTATCTCCGACTTGAAAAACTTCCCAACAGACTTATGGATCGATGCGCTAAGCTTGTCTCTATCAAATAACTCACGTTTACCATCTTTTTTGATCACCGCAAGATTAGGATATTCAACCCTCTCATACGTTGTAAAACGGTGTCCATCAGATGTCTCTCGACGGCGACGAATCGTCACACCATCAGCTGATTCACGCGATTCCAGCACCCGACTATCGCCTATTTTATAGCGACCATGCCGTGCACTCATTACTCAGTATCCTTATTTTTCTTGCGGCGGCGGAGAAATGCTGGAGTATCATCCTCTTCCTCTTCTACTGGCTCTGCCCAGATATTTGTCTCCGTCTCCTCTGCGAAAGTATTTCTTGCCGCTTCGTTTAACTCCATATCGATACCGTCAACGACGCTTTCAATCGCTTCTGCTTCTACAACGACAGGTTCGGTTGCTGGCTGCTGGAAATATGCACTGTCAAATCCAGTTGCAATAACCGTAATAATCAACTCGTCCTCAAGTTCAGGTTTAAGCGTTGCACCAAATATGATGTTTGCATCTGGAGAAACGGCACTTGTGATAATCTCTGCAGCCTCTTGAATCTCGGCCATGCTCATATCATAACCGCCAGTTACGTTAAACAGAACGCCCTTTGCGCCATCAATTGACACTTCAATAAGGGGTGATTCAATCGCTTGTTGTGCGGCTTGCTGTGCACGATCGTCACCGCTTGCACGACCAATACCCATAAGAGCTGAACCCGCGTTACTCATAATCGCCTTCACATCTGCGAAGTCAAGGTTAATCAGCCCATGCTCAGTAATTAACTCAGAAATTCCCTGAACACCCTGACGTAATACATCATCAGCAATCTTAAATGTTTCAAGAAGTGGCGTTCGACGATCAATTGTTTGCAGCAAGCGATCATTTGGAATTGTAATCAGTGTATCAACTTGTTGACTCAACTGCGCAATTGCCCAATCGGCGTTTTGGCGACGTTTTTCACCTTCGAAACTAAATGGTTTCGTCGCAACGCCGACACAAAGAATCCCAAGATCACGTGCAATCTCTGCAACGACATGTCCCGCACCCGACCCAGTACCACCACCGGCACCAATAGTTACAAATACCATATCTGCACCTTCAAGCGCATCGCGAATTTCATCAATCGATTCACGTGCCGCTGTTTCACCTACTGATGGATCAGCTCCCGCACCAAGGCCATTCGTTGTATTATGTCCCAAATGTATCTTAATGTCTGCTTTTGAATTATGAAGCGCTTGTGCGTCAGTGTTCATAGCAATAAATTGCACACCGGTCAATCCTGCGTCCTTCATGCGATTCACTGCTGAGCCTCCAGCTCCACCAACTCCTACCACTTTGATGCTGGCGAAGGTCTGTATTTCGCTTGGTTTTACTTCCGGCATGCTTGCGTTTCTCCCTTATCTCTAACGATATTTATCTCTAGTATACCACTCTCGCGCCGTTGGTTCTAGGCTTTAAATATACTGAATAACTTTGTTATAATCCCTGCCGCTTTTTTTACACCGGGCTTCTCACCTTTTTTGAACTTATTGCTTGAACCTTCTGCTGAGTCATTCTCTGCATCGGCGAGCATTAGTCCTACCGCCGTCGCAAATTGTGGTTGATCAATATTATCAGCGACACCGTTAAATCCACTCGCCCTGCCTATTCGAGCAGCAACGCCAAGCTGCTGTTTAGCAAAACCTGCAATACCTTTCAGCTGAGCCGTTCCACCCGTTAAAATCACTCCACTTGGCAACTTGCCAGCCCGTCCTGCTCTTTTTAGCTCTTTTTGAACTGCTTCAAATATCTCTTCAAGGCGAGCCTCGACAATCTCTTCGACGTCATCTGTCGAAAATTCGTACGTCTCTTTATCTCGATGTACTTTTATCGTTGGTTCGGTTGCTTTAATTCCCGCTGCGGCATGTTTGAGCTTAACTTCCTCTGCAATTTCAGGGTCAGTTTTCAATCCAATAGCTAAATCATTAGTAATATTCACGCCACCAACAGATACAACTCCAACATATTGCAGATCCCCTTCTTCAAAGACAGCAACACTTGTTGTTGTCCCTCCAAGGTCAACAACGGCAACACCACTTTCTATCTGGCGTTCATTCAAAACCGCCTTTGCAGCCCCAAGAACCGCAGGTGTAATAACTCGTGGTTGAACGGTTGCCATCTCGACTGCCTTTTGTAAATTCGCAACATATGGCGTCAATGCCGAAACAACATTTGCATCAATCTCAAGACGAGTTCCCGTCATACCTAGCGGATCCTTGATACCAGCTTGGCCATCTAATACGTAGCTATGTGGTACCACTTCAAGTATCTCTCGATTCGATGGAACCTTACCAGTTGTTGCTACTTCTTCAATGCGTACGAGGTCTTCTTCGTTCACTTCATGATCTGCCATACCGACCGCTATCATTCCGTCGGCATGAGTACTGAGAATATGAGAGCCGTTGACACTAATGGTTGCGTTGTTTACTTCATAGCCACTCATCCGTTCAGCTTCACCAAGAGCTTCGTCAATAGCACGAGCTGGACCGCTGAGATTAACAACAGTGCCCTTTCGCATACCACTATTTACTGCGTGGCCAACACCAACAATCGTCGGCATCCCTGTTGCTGGATCAACATGACCCACCACACATCGAACCATTGTCGTGCCAACATCTATTCCAATTGCGTATCGAGAATTTTCATGCATAGTCATATTATACAGGTTATGCCAAAAAATAACACGTTTATTATCATATACTTAGCGTTGTGTAATAATCTCTGCACCATTTTCCGTAATAAGCACAGTGTGCTCAAAATGCGCGGCCAAGCTTCCGTCGCGTGTACTTATCGTCCAACCGTCACCATACTCATCGGTAATAATCTTCTCTCCGCCAAGCGTCGCCATTGGTTCAATTGCGATCGTCTCGCCTGGACGAAGAAGTTCTCCCGACCCCTTGCGTCCATAATTTGGAATGTCTGGAGGCATATGCATCTTTAACCCCACACCATGTCCTACAAGTTCCCTAATAATACCAAGTCTTCCCTGTTTCAATACAGCTTCTACTGCCGCACTTATGTCGCCCACTCGCACAGGCCCCTTAATTGCATCAATCCCAGCATATAAGCTCTGTTCGGTTGTGTGCAGGAGATGCTTTATTGCTCCCTTTGGCTCCTCGTCGACTACCAATGTAAATGCACTATCTGTTTTCATGTCTTTATATGTAATAACAAGATCAAAACTGACAACATCACCTTTTTCAAATATATAATCGCTTGGAACACCGTGAACAATTTCTTCATTAGTACTTATACAAATAACCCCAGGAAAATTCACTTCGCTCGTTTTATAGGTAGCATGTGCACCATATTCTTTAATTTTCTTTGCAACAAACGCATCAACATCTTTTTCTGTTATTCCTGCATGGATGTAGCCACGTATATCATCAAATATTTGAGCAATTATTTTCCCGCCTTCGCGCATTGCATCTATTTGAGCTGGTGTCTTTTCTCCAGTGATTAATCTTCCCATACGCGCATTACCTCCTCGTAAATTCGATCATGGACTGCACCTGCGCTCCCTACTCCATTAAGGTGAATGATCTTTACACCAGCTTCAGCAAAAATACCTAGCACTGGATACATTTTTTTTCTATAAATCATCATACGTTTTGCAACAGTCTCTGGCGTATCTTCCATGCGCTGTCGCTTTTCAAGTCGACGCATAATCTCTTGCTCTGGAACTTCTAGTACAATGACGACATCAATCCGCTCATGCATGTCCGCGAGGTAATCATCAAGCCATGCAGCTTGCTCTTTTGTACGAGGAAATCCATCGACAATAATATTTTTGTAATGTTTATCACGAGCATCCTGTACTGCTTCGGTAAAGACACGGTACGTTAGCTCGTCACTAGCTAAATCACCGCGCTTTAACGTTTCTATCACTGCTGGGTCTTCACTTTGTCGTAGCATTTCTCCTGTTGAAAGCCACTTCCACCCTTGTCGCACAGCAAGCATTTTCCCCTGCATGCTCTTTCCTGCACCAGTCGGACCAAATAAAAGAATCATATTTTCTCCTGTTTATCTTTATTCTGTAAGTCTATTTTTAACGAGCTTTGCAATGAGTGCGCCATCCGCAGTATTACCAACTTGCGTTTTTACCAAACCAATGACTTTTCCCATATTTTGTATACCGCTCACGCTAAGCTTACTAACTGCTTCATCAATAATCTTCTGCAACGCTTGCTCAGATAATTGTTGCGGTAAATACGACTGCAAAATAGCCGCTTCTTTTTCCTCTGGCTCAGCAAGCTCGGGTCGATTATTTTCACGATAAATTTTAGCGCTTTCGTGACGCTTTTTAATTTCGCGAGCAACAATCTTCTCAATTTCAGTATCCGACAACCCTTCATCGCGTCTGCCGGTGGATACTTCCTCGTCAAGAATTGCCGCCTTAAGCCCGCGCAACGTCTCTCCAACAAAACGATTGCCGCTAAGTAAAGCGGCTTTCATTTCGGCAGCAATGCGCTCCTTGAGCGCCATAGTCTAACGAATCCCTAGGCGGATCTTCGCCAGCTTATCTGCTTTGCGCTCTTTACGAATAATCGCCTTTTGACGACGCTCTGTTTTGCTAAGCGGCTTACTAAAGCGCATCGAAGCTTTCGCCTCAGCTAGTACACCACTCTGCAATACTTTGCGATTAAAACGACGAATAATATTCTCGTTTGCTTCTCGTTCATCTTTACGTGTTACTTGTACCATATCAGATTTATTCTAACAGATAGGTTGGCGTTTCGCAATACCCTTTGCTAGTTTCTTTGCAAATAGAGCAGTCGGCCTTCTACGCTTCGAAATCCGTTCCATTCGTTCATCGTCGGACAAATCCATACATCAACATATTCTCCTGGCTCAACAAAATAATCTTCAGGCGCATTAAAGGCTAGTAGTTTGAGTGATTGCCCTCTTGAATCTTGCACCGTCAACTTCACATGTTGCCCCTCACTTCCCATGCGCCGTTGCCCTACAACAAGAGCAGAAGAGATTTTAAGTACTGGCTCTGAATTACCATTGCCAAACGGCTCGAGTTGTGCAATATCCTGGATAAGCTGCTCATCCACCTCACTAAAATCTTGCAGCTCCACATCCGCTCGTGGAAGAAGAAGTGTGTCTTGGTTAGTGAGGCGTAGACTTTCGTAATATTCATTTACTTTTTTACGAAAATCGGGAATTTTCGCCGTTTCAAGCGTCACGCCTGCTGCAGCAGCATGTCCACCACCCTTTATGATGGTTTCTTCGGCCGCTCGAACTGCATCTGCAACCGAAAATTCACCAAAGCTACGAGCAGAACCAGTTGCAACCTCACCATGCTCGGCAATAACAAAAGTAGGCTTATGATATGCCTCGACAAGTTTTGATGCAACAATGCCAATGACGCCATGGTTCCAGCCTGGTGCACTCACTACGAGCACTTTTTTATCTATCATAGTTTCAGCCTGGCGAGACGCTTCAGTAAAGATGTCTTCCTGGATAGACTTACGCCTTACATTAAACTCATCCAATTTTTGCGCCGCTTCCAGTGCCATTAACTCATCTTTGGCACGTAGCATATCAAGCGAATAGAGGGCGGAATCTAGCCGTCCTGCTGCATTCATCCGCGGCCCCAGACTAAAGCCAAGCGTTTGGGTATTAATCGACTGAGACGTCACTCCCGCCACCGACAATAGCGCCTTCAGTCCAGGACGACGCTGCTTCTTCATGACTTCTATTCCCCAATACACGTTTGCCCGATTTTCATCACGTAGCGTCACAATGTCACACACCGTACCCAAAGACACGAGATCTAAGAGCCATTTCTCGTGACCTTCAGGCAGCCCCTCCATTTGCTGCTGCATCGCTTGAACAAGTTTAAACGCCACACCTACACCCGCAAGATCTCGAAACGGATAGCTGTGATCATTATACTTTGGGTTGACCGTCGCAATTGCAGGCGGTCGAGTTGGGGCAATATTGTGATGGTCTGTCACGACAGTATCAACACCAAGTGTCGAAGCATACGCAATCTCTTCATGACATAAGCTTCCACAATCAACGGTAACAATCAAATCCGCACCAAGTGCTTTCACTTTATCAACGGCGCCCTTTGTCATACCGTACCCTTCGTTAAACCGGTTTGGAATAAATGCATCAATATGTTTAAATCCAAAACTAGTAAAAGCATCGAGTAAAAGAGCAGTTGCACTTAATCCATCAATGTCATAGTCTCCATAGATAACAACTTTTTCTTGATTATTGCGTGCACGCTTTAAGCGATCCACCGCCTTTTGCATATCTGATAAGAGAAAAGGATCATGCTTTGCATTGTAATCTGGATTCAAGAAGCTCTCTCGAGCTTCGCCCACCAACCCACGTGATACCAATATCTGCTCAAATAGCGTCATTAAAGATCGGTTATCGTTCGTTTCGGTCGCCCTGCATTTGACTGTTGTTGCGATTTGATCACAATGCTCTGCAGTTCTTTAAATATGGGAAATTGTTTGTTTGTAGAATACACCTTTGCATTTCCCTGCCGCTCTCCGATAAGAAAACCAACTTTTTCTAGACGCTTCAATTCGCGTTGGATATTACCTGGATCTTCTTTTATAAGCTTTGCTAGCCCACGAACGTGCGTGTGAAAATCAGGATATTTTGCATATACCACCACAATCTTTCGCCGTACTCGTGATGTAATAAAAACGTCTAGCATTACTTCCCTGTTTAATTATTTAATGACTGACTGTTGCTTTTTATTCTACACTTTTTCATAGCTACTTGGCAAGCCTTATTTAACGCCAATTCAAAATAATCTGATTAATTTTTGCGATTGTGTCTTCTCTGCTTGGCACGTGGTTATCTTCATAGTAGTGGTCAATCCCTAGAAAATTCTCTTTAACATCAAGGATATGCAGCTCATCAGCTGTCACATGAAGCTGATCAATAACGCCAATCGTAGCAAATGGCGCAGCAACAACAAGACGCCTTGTTCGAATTGGCTTAAGATAGTCAAACGCTACATTGAGCGAAGAGACATTGCTAAAGCCATCCGACACGAGAATAATCGTTCTATCCTTTAAGAGCTCGCTTGATATAACACCGCCATCTCCAATCAGTCGGTTCAATTTGTTGAAGGCTTCTCGCTTTTTTTCATCAAGATACCCATGAAACTCGCTCGTATACCCATCAATCTCACCAGTCGAGAATTCGCTATTGTAGGTAAAATCACCTTCCTGAGACACCGCTCCAAAACTAGTACTTTCTCCTGGCACCTCAATATCCTCAGAAAGAAGCAAGGTAAGGACACAGTGAAGCTCCTCGGCAATTTGCTCTCCCACCAATACACCACCATCGCTTAATGCAACGACCGCACAATCTTCATAGCGATACTTCTCGAACAATTGCTGCGCCAATATTTGCCCAGCTTGACTACGGTTTTCAAAATACATATGTTTATAATATCAGCTTTTTACTCTACGAATCAAGCAAAGAAAAGGCTATAATTAGCTAGTAATGTATTACTACGAGATAGCTCCTCTCAAAATAGTGAGGGCAACCAGCCAAACATTTACCTACTCAAGCACCGAAGTGCTTTCTGTCGGACAGCTTACTGTTGTAAGTGTTGGAAGCTCGCTACTTACAGGAGTTGTCTTAAGCAAAACAAAAAAACCTCTTTACGCAGTTAAACCCATAGACGAAACACTTCACCTCCCTGCTCTGCCAATAGCACTTATTGAGACTGCTTTATGGATGAGCAGCTACTACCAAACCCACCTTGCGACAGTACTTCAAACCATACTACCCACAGGAATTACAAAAAACCGAAGGACACGAAAAAAGCTCGATTCCTCCCCAAAAAGAGACCGAACAAATTTTTTACTCAATAGCAGCCAGTCTTCTGCAATTCAGCAGATTGCTAAAGCATCTCCTGGCACCATGATTATTCAAGGTGTTACTGGAAGCGGCAAAACAGCCGTGTATATCGAACTCGCAAAGCAAGCTCTCGCGCAAGAGAAATCTGTCGTTGTCCTCGTACCCGAGATTGCTCTTACTTCACAGCTTGTCGCTGAATTTAATAATTACTTTGACGATATTATATTGACTCATTCAGAACAAACGGAAGCTGAACGATATTGGTCTTGGCGTGATGCACTCACAAGCTCCCGCCCTCGTGTTGTTATCGGTCCTCGTTCTGCGCTGTTCATGCCACTACCATCCATCGGATACATTATCATTGACGAAGCTCACGAGCCAAGTTACAAACAAGATTCATCTCCTCGCTATTCTGCTCTTCGAGCTGCAAGCATACTGGCGTCTCATCATCAGGCAAAGGTAGTTCAAGGATCGGCAACGCCTTCTGTAAGTGAATATTACCTTGCAAAATCAATGCATCGTCCAATTATACAGATGAATTCAAAAGCTCGAAAAGATGCCACCCCACCACAGGTAGAGCTTATTGATATGACAAAGAAAGGTAACCATACCCAGCATCGTTTTCTCTCTGATAAACTTCTCAAAGTCATCAAAGAAACAACAGACAGCCATCATCAGGTATTAATCTTTCATAATCGGCGCGGCAGTGCAAATATTAGCCTTTGCACACACTGTGGCTGGTCTGCACTTTGCCCCCATTGCCTACTCCCTCTAACACTTCACGCTGACACATATCTTCTTAAATGTCATCTTTGCGGCTTTGAAACGAGCGTGCCAACTTCATGCCCTGTTTGTCATAGTGCAGATATTGTCCATAAAGGCATCGGAACAAAGCTCCTAGAGTCAGAAATAAAGCAGCTCTTTCCAACAAAGACTGTCATGCGATTTGATGGTGACTCGTCTACGAAAGACTCTCTGAATAAAAAATATCAGGAGCTCTATGACAATAAGGTTGATATCATTATCGGAACACAAGTCATCGCAAAAGGTTTAGATTTACCGAATTTACGTGCAGTAGGCGTCATTCAAGCCGACAGTGGTCTTTCGTTACCCGATTATAGTGCAGATGAACGCACTTTCCAGCTACTTGCACAGGTTATTGGGCGCGTAGGACGCGACAAGCATGCATCAACTGTTATTGTGCAGTCCTACCAACCACATCATCCTGCGATCCAATATGGTATCACACAAGATTATTCTTCATTCTACGACTATGCTATATCTCAAAGAAAAAAAGCGATGTTTCCACCTTTTTGTTATATGCTTCGCCTTACCTGTATATATAAGACAGAAGCTGCAGCTATCAAACATACACAGCAACTTGCATCAAAAATAAAACATCTCTTTCCTGATATTACGATACATGGGCCAACTCCTAGCTTCTACGAGCGTCTCAACGGCTCATATCGTTGGCAGATTATCGCAAAATCATCAAAGCGATCTCGCCTCCTCTTACTGCTTGAGCACGTCCCATCTACTCATTGGCAATTCGATATAGACCCCACTAGCCTTTTGTAGTAACTCTTTAAAATTTGTCCACTTCTCTGTTATACTAGTGAAGAGATGAAAAAAGAATCTATTATTGTCCTACCAAACCCTCATTTACGTCAAAAATCGCAAAAAGTTCACATTGTTACAAGCGAAATCATGCAATTAGTAAAGGACATGACCGACGCAAGTATTGACTGGGAAGATTCACGGCCCCATGAGATTAGCGCTGCACTTGCTGCTGTTCAAATCGATAGACTAGAGCGTGTAATTATCGTCCGAAGCGACTTCGACGATAAAGCCATTCGAGACTTCACTCCACTTATTAATCCGGAAATTGTAAAGTACGAAGGCTCTATCGTCTCTGATTATGAAGGATGTCTGAGCGTAGGAGGTTTCTACGGCAAAGTCCCACGCTATACAAATATACGTGTAAAAGCCCTTGATATCGAGGGAAACGAAGTCCGTTTTCGCGCAAATGGTTTTCTTGCACGCGTTATTCAACACGAGATCGACCATACAAACGGTATTGTTTTTATCGATCACATCAAAGAAAAGACAGATGCGTTTTATCGCCTCAATAGCGAAGGAGAGCTCAAGCCAGTTAATTATGACAAAGAAATCGCCAACAATTCTATTCTTTGGGACTGAGGATTTCAGCCTCTTATCGTTAGCTGCTCTCGTCGATGCAGGCTTTCGTATTGGCGCAGTCATTACAAAACCAGATACCCTACGTGGACGAAAGAAGATACTCACCAAGCCAGCTGTAAAAATTTACGCAGAGCAGCATAACATCCCTGTCTGGCAGCCGGCAAAGCTGCGCGACATTACAGAAAACATTGCCCAGTTTGACCACCCCGTAGGCGTACTAGTAAGCTATGGCAAGATTGTCCCACAATCAATCATTGATTTGTTCACTCCAGGCATTATCAACCTCCACCCATCGCTACTTCCACGGTACCGCGGCCCATCACCTATAGAAGCGGCCATTATCAACAGAGACCGCAAAACTGGCATTACCCTCATGCAGCTATCAGCTGCAATGGACGCCGGGCCAATATACACACAGGTTCCCTATGCCCTCGATTTCACCGAGACGCAGCCAGAACTATACAAAACACTCGGAACGCTTGGCGCTCACATTCTTGTGCGTACACTGCCGGCTATTATTGACGGATCCATCAAAGCCGAGCTACAAGATGAATCGCAGGCTACCTATACGCACATCCTTACTCGCAATGATGCCATTCTTGATCTATCGCGTACCACTCCTGGTGCCGCCGAAGCAAAAATCCGCGCACACCTCCACTACCCAAAGACGCGTATTCGTATCGGTATCCACGAAGTCATTGTCACGAAAGCCCATGGCGTCATGACGAAAAAAACACCGCTTGATATTCTCTGTCAAAACGGTGCATATCTTTCCATTGATGAGCTTATCGCTCCTAGCGGCAAGAAGCTGTCTGCCGAGGAATTTCTTCGAGGCTATTCGCTTTCCTAGCTACGCAACACCCAAGATTGCATCACGATTTTCAATAATCTCTTTTTTTAGAGCAGCAATCGTATCTTGTACTACTTGTCGATAATCTGGGCGGTTCAGTGAAAGCCACTTCAATGATGCATACTCAGCTAGCACCGCAATTGGCGCAACACTCGCTGGCGCCCCTTGCTGTAGACGCTGATAGACCTGATCATTCACATAGTCAGGTGAATACCGTGACAGCCACTGAGTTACCTTTTGCTCATCACGATCCATAAACGAGCCAAACTCATCAAGCTGCTCATCACTAAGCCCTTCGCTTAGTCGCGTGCCTACACGGAGCTCAAGTTGCTCGCGAAACGTCGCCAAGAACTCTTGCTTCTGATTATCGGGTAGACTTCCTAGCCCAACTTCTTCTAAAAACGAATTGTCTAATTGAAACATATCAACCTCCGTCCTCTCTATTCTACTACACGACTAGCGTATTCGGCTATTCACACTTTCAATATAGTCTACTAATACTTGTTGACGTATCGTATCTATATCAGTAAACTCTGTCTCGATCCATCGCGTTACTTCATCTGAAGGAGCATCTTTTATCTTTTCAAATGCCCTCGCTTGATCATCTGACATGAGCTGGCTGATAATTCCAATAACACGTAGCTCTACAATCTCTCGCGCCTGCTCCACTGACAATTCCTGAACCTCCACTGGGAGACTTTCGAAATGAAGTGCCTGTATAATCTCTTTGTCTGTCATGATATTTCCTCTTATGCTTATAATTATAGCGTATCTAAGAGTGTGTCGCTACCCACTGATTTGCAAAATCTTCAAATCCTTTAACAAATTGCGCATTACCGGTGCCACTAAATCCAAGATTACCATCTGGCATAGTATAGGTATCGACTCCTGTTATGTAATGGTCGCCAAATGCCTTCACTGCATCTTTATGCATCTGATAGAGCTGCTCTGGACTCAGATTATTAAACTGTTGCTGAAGTACCTGGGTAAATCCATCTCCCGTGTTGACGTGCCCTGTCAAAATCTGCTCCCCAACATCCTTTACAGTGTCCACATTAGGGCGCATCGTATATAAACTATTCGCTCCACTATTATTATCCATCACGGGATTATGAGTTGACGCTGGTGTTGATGCTGGTGTATCGATATGTCTACTGTTCTCTATGATGCTATGAATCTTTCCAACCGTAACACCAGCGAGACCTCCTGCGGACGCACCAATACCAGCAGAAATCTTCAAGCGTCGACGCTCTGCCTGTTTCTCTTTCTCGGTATCTTTTTCTACCGCATTAGTGATAACACCAGCATGGATATCCTTTGCGTCACTGACATTTCTTAGGCTGTCCTCAAGGCTAGCACGGTGTGTCTCTGCCTGTTGCTCTGCCCAAGTAATTGCTGCGCCATCTTCGCGGCGACCAACTTCAGCTCGATGGTGGCGTCGATGTATCTGGTGTGCAATAGATCCACCAGTTAGTCCACCAACAATCGCACCAGTCGATACGCCAGCAATCGTCCCTGGCAAGAACACTGTCGCGACAGCTGCTGTAAAAAAAGCTCCTCCCGCAACAGCCGCAGCCTTCTTTAGTCGACCAAATTTCTTGCCATTTTGCGACATCCACCAGCGCGTTAAAGTCCCGGCTGTCTTGCTCCGAGCTTCAAGCTCCTGTGCAATCTTACGCTCAAGTAAACAATCTTCGTTGATAAACTCCGCTTTCTTTGCTGCAAGCAATACGTCCAAACTTACATTGTCTGCATCGTGACGCTCCACCCTAGACATTACCTGTGTCAGCACCAAATCCAGCTGTTCTTCATACTGCTCTTGCGCTTCAGAAAGCTCTTTACTGCTAAGTCTCTTATTGAGCGCATCAACAACCGCAGTAACTCCAGGTATGCGACGAGCAAGCTTTGCCATGAGTCCATCGCCCTTCATGAATCTACCAAAATACGATGTACGATCTTTGGCAACGAACTTCGCAAAATCATTTCGTTTTTCTTCTAATATTTCACGGGGTCCTAACAGCTCATCTCTAGAATCTTTCTTAGATTCATCATCCTTAGTAGCACCTTTTCCGCTAAAGCGACGAGCTTCTTTCTCAGGATCAAGTTGAGGATATATACTCAATGCATCCTCTACGGACTGCCCACTAAACTGACGAGCAACAGCTTCAGGATCAAGTTGAGGATATACATCGTTATCACCTTCATCTTTTCCGCTAAAGCGACGAGCTTCTTTCTCAGGATCAAGTTGAGGATATATGCTCAATGCATCCTCTACGGACTGCCCACTAAACTGACGAGCAACAGCTTCAGGATCAAGTTGAGGATATACATCGTTATTCATGTCTGATAATTCTTTTATTCCCTCACGAATTTGATCTTGGTGTGCTGCAATGAGCTCAATGTGCGCACCTTTCATATAACGACCAGACTTACGACCAGAGCCGGCAGGTATATGAACACCTCCCACGCCATCAACTGTTGCAAGGTCACTAATACTTTCTGCCATATCCCAGTATGCCTTTGCTCGATCAGCCTTTTGCTGCTCTGCAACTTGCCTATCAATGTCTGTATCAGACCGCCCACCTTCGTCTATAGGCTGCCTCTTTGCTACAGCCTCTCCTCCTCTCTTAGGAGGATAATAGTGAGCAATAGATGCAGGCGTGGCCTTGACTTCTTTATTATGTGATCGTTCTGGCATATTAGTGGTGGTCCTTTGTTGTATCACGTCGATAGAATATCTATCTTAATTAACAGTATCTATATTAGCATAAACATGACATAAAGTCAATAGTCTTGTGATACTATAATAATCGTTAGATATTCTCCCATAAAAAACTCCCTTACCTAGGGAGCTTTTTATGTCTCTATATAAGCCACTTACCACCCTAAGAGAGGGTTCGCTTCACTAACTCTCGAGTAAAGAATTCTAAGGTATCGCCAATTTCTAGCTGAAGCTTCTTGTGCGTCTTAAGGCTTAGTCCACACATTTCCCCTTCGAAAACTTCTTTCGCTTCCTGCTGCTGGCGTTGGACGCTTGTTACTTCTACCTCAGCAATCTGCTCATCGCCTCGTTTTACCCGTACGAGAACATGGGGCACTACTTTACCCTTTGTTACCTCTCCACCAGCGATCACCTCATCGCGTAGTGTCCGGAAAACGCCCTTCACCTTCAGCTTGCCCACCTCAGTCTCAACAACTTCTGGTGCAAGCATTGCTTCCATACTACTTCGCGCATCGTCAAGGAGTTCATAGATCACTTTGTAAAGACGAATCTGAACTTTATCCCTCATCGCAAGACGCTTTACTGCCGGCGGCAGATCAACGTTAAAGCCGTAGATAATTGCATTGCTACTTCCTGCTAGCCGCACATCGCTCTCGTTGACATTTCCTACGCCGTTGCCAATTATCCGAAGATCAATCTCACCCCCCGTTTCGACCAACCGTAAACTATCCATAACAGAAGTAAGTGACCCCTGCACATCAGCCTTAACAATAACATCAAACTCTTGCGAATCATGCTTTTGTGTCATAAGCTTCAAAAGATCAGCCCCAGTAACATTTGTTGTTGCTGCATTACGCGCCTGATCAAGCTTTGCCTTTTCTACAGCAAGGCGCGCTTCCTTTTCGTTCTTCACAACACTAAAAACATCTCCAAATTGTGGCAGTTCTTTAAAACCCGTAACAATCACTGGCGTTGCAGGGGTTGCGCTTTTGATTGCTTTACCACGAAAATCAAGTAGCGTACGGACTTTCCCGTATGATGTACCTGCCACCAAGAAATGTCCTGGTTTCAGCACACCCTGCTCAACCAAAAGACTCACCACAGAACCGCGTCCTGTTTCCATATGAGCCTCAATAACAAGACCCTCCGCAGGAACATCGACATCTGCGCGCAGCTCCTCCATATCAGCAACCAAAAGTACAGAATCAAGTAATTTATCAACATTGTCACCAGTTTTTGCGCTAATAGGCACCATAATCGTATCACCACCCCACTCTTCTGGATTAAGGTGATGTTCGCTCGCCAACTGCGCTTTAACCATATCGGGATTGGCAGTTTCCTTATCCATTTTGTTAATAGCGACAATAATCTTTGCATTTGCATCACGCGCAAAACGAATCGCCTCGATTGTTTGTGGTTTCACGCCATCATCGGCGGCCACGACAATTACTACGACATCCGTCAGCGCTGCACCATGTTGACGAAGTGCCGCAAAAGCCTCGTGGCCTGGCGTATCAAGGAGAGTCATCTGACGATTGTTCCGCTCAACTTGATAGGCGCTAATATGCTGCGTAATGCCGCCTGCTTCACCAGAGACTGTCTTCATACCCAAAATTGTATCAAGCAGCGTTGTCTTTCCGTGATCAACGTGCCCCATCACGGCAACTATTGGCGGACGCGGTAACGCCTTACTTGACGGTTTATGAAGGTGTTGCGTTGCCAAATGTTCAGCCTCGCGTCGTTTAAGAACAACATCAAGTTTGAGCTCCTCAACAATGATTTGCGCAGTTTCAAAATCAATGCGCTGGTTGATCGTTGCAACAATACCATTCTTGAACAATTCACCGACTAACTGCGTTACTGGCAAATTGAGTGTTTCAGCGAGTTCGCCAACTGTAATCGAATCGGCGATGACCAGAACTTTCTCTGTCTGACTCATTGATTACTCCTTTCTGCCGGCAATTAGCCGGGACAATTATCCATGAACTACACGGAGTTGTTATTTCTTTTTCTTATCAGCCAAACTCAGGCTAATCTTGCGGTTCTCTTTGTCGACATCGAGGACGACAAACTCTTTACGCTCATTTAGAGTAAAGACTTTTTCTGGATCAACACCTTCGCCACCACCAAGCTCACTGACATGCACCAAAGCTTCCACAGCTGGACTAATCTGCACAAAGGCACCAAATGGCGTAATCCGTGTTACTGTCCCTTCAACTTTTTTGCCTTTTTCAAATTGTTCAGCTTCATCAAGCCATGGATCTTTTGTCAACTGCTTCATACTGAGACTTAAGCGATCCTTGTCGATGCTGATGATCTTAGCTTTGACCGTCTGGCCGACTTTTACATAATCAGCAGGATTATTCACCCGCTCCCAGCTAATCTCTGAGATATGGATAAGGCCTTCGATGCCATCAACATTTACGAATACGCCAAAGTCAACGACTCCCGTGACGACACCTTCTACCGTGTCACCTACCTTTAGCTTCTCAAAATGAGCAGCAAGACCATCTTTGATAGCTTCTTTTTCGCTAAAGATCAGCTTGTTTGTCTTACGATCACAGTCAAGGATACGAACCTTTAATTTTTGTCCTGTAAGCGCATTAAGCCGAGACAATATTTCGTCTTTATCCGCGCCACCAACACGAGGATAATGCTCAGCCGACAGTTGTGACACTGGAAGGAACCCTCGAACACCCTCATATTCAACAAGCATGCCACCACGGTTTGCATCATATGGCGCCACCTCAATGATTTCACCAGCTTCCATCTTAGCTGCAACTTCTTCCCAGCCGCGGTCTTTTGCCGCCTTGCGTAAACTCAATAGGCTAAACCCATTATCCAGCTCGTCATCAACGACACTGGCCGTTACTTCGTCTCCAACATTCAGTTGTTTTGAAAATCCTACTTCGCGGCGAGGCACATACCCCACGCCCTGCGCACCCAAATCTACTAATACGTCTCTCTTGCGAACTGACAATACGTGACCAGTCACGATCTCGCCAGCAGTTAGTTGCTTCACGCCGTCTTGGGCGAGCAAATCATCCATTGTTAAGGCTTTTGTTGCCATAAGTCTTATACAGACTCCTCTTTTAATTAATATTATTTCTGGCGCACTAAAATAAGCACTCCAAACTATTAACCATTATACACTAGAGATACTCTCTCGTCAAAGAGAGCTGCGTGAACGAGCATAAGCAAGTCCAGTACCTACAAGACTCCCAAGCGCAATAATAGTACTAACTACATCTTCTGGACCTGTTTGCGGCAGGCTGTCAGCTGCTTCAGAGGAAGTATGTGGCGTACTCTTTGACTGATCACGAGGAGAAACCGTAGTAGTAGCGTCTTTCTCTTTCTTTGCTTCGTTATCTTTGATGTCATCAATCAATTTGTCATTTTCAGTTTTATCGCTCTGCTCAGGATTGCTTGAAGAACTTGAATTATCTTGTGACTTATCTCCCGAAGTCACCGCAGTGTCCTGATTGACTTCTCGCCAATTATTTTTTACCACAAAAACACCACCAATAAGCAATGTCGTTAGTAATATCCCCACCAGCACGTACCCAATAACCGATCCACGCTGTTTCATATTTCTCACCTTATGTTATACAAGTGTATTATATCATATTTTATACGAACCGACATATGGTACACTAGGTGTATGATAGTTACAATAGATACTGGCGGAACAAAAACACTTATTACTTCATTTAATAACGATGGTGTCATGGGAGAATCAACAAAATTTCCTACGCCAAAAGACCCTCAAGAATATGTAGACGTGCTGACTCAAGAAGTGCGCGAACGCTACCAAAATCAATCAGTTGACGCAGTCATTCTTGCTATTCCTGGTGTTATCAAAAATGGTACTGCCGTCTGGTGCCAGAATCTTGGCTGGGAAAACTTCGAGGCAACACAACTTCTCGGAAACATTCTTCCAGGAGTACCCTTTTACATTCAAAATGACGCCAATCTCGCGGGACTTTCTGAAACATATGAGCTAGAAAGCAATCCTCAGCTTTCACTCTATATTACCGTAAGTACTGGTATCGGTAGTGGTTTTGTCACCGCTGGCGAAATCGACCCTGGGCTACAGTATAGCGAAGCAGGACATGCACTGATTGAATACGACGGAAAAGTTCAGCAATGGGAGTCCTTCGCTTCCGGACGAGCGATCGTTGATGCTTATCATCAATTTGCTCGCGATATCACCGATGAGAATATTTGGCGTGAAGTTGCCGACCGCCTCAGTCGCGGTTTCTTAGCACTTATCCCCATCACCCAGCCCGATGTTATTATTTTTGGAGGAAGCGTTGGTACTTATTTTGAGCGTTATGGGCATTTTCTCGAAGAAATCCTTAAAGAAAAGCTGCCACCGCACATGCCATGCCCTCAGCTCGTTCAAGCTCAACATCCAGAGGAGGCCGTTGTCTATGGCTGCTACCGTTTCGCCGTCAACCACTTGGCTCATACAACAGCTCACAACGCGTAGTCCTGCTGTTGTATTTATGCCAGGAGATACATTTGCTTGGCAGCCCCAGGCAAAAACTATTCTCTATAAAACGGGCGTTCGTCAAGGATGGCAACTTTTACTCCATGAGTATGGACACGCAGTGCTTGATCATATGTCATATCCCCAAGATATTACATTGCTTGCGATGGAACGTGATGCTTGGGCTACCGCCGCAAACATTGCACATGAGCTCAATCTCACTATTGACGACTTAATTATAGACCAACATCTTGATTCTTATCGCGATTGGCTCCACGCACGATCGCTATGTCCCACTTGCGGATCTACCGGAATCCAGCAAAGCAACGGTGATTACCAATGCCCTGCATGTCATCATCAATGGCAAGCCAACGAAGCTCGCACCTGTGCGCTGCGCCGCTATAAAAAATAAAGTCATCGTTTTTGATGACTTTATTTTTATATACAAGAGAACTTAGGCTTCGACGATCTTTTTAGTTCGTCGAGAAATCCGTCCGCCCTTTGCACCAGCAATGCGCGCAAGTGATGGATTAGCCGCAAAACCACCAGTATGACCGTTCTTACCGCCCTTTGCACCAATCTTTGCGTAAAAGTTAGGGTCTCGTGATAAATTCTTTTGTGCAGCTTTGATGCCGCCAACTTTTGTTCCTGCCATAGTATTTTCTCCTTATACTATTAAAGAGTTCTGACATATCCCTTTCGAAATAAATCAAAACCCTCGTATTACCTCACATATGCTATGTGTATGATTCTAATATAGCATACTGCATACGTTTTGTCAATATTTACATGAGCACTTTTTATTATATTGCTACTCTTGCAAATATACCGCCTATGCTATATATTTATATATGCACCTGTTTCGAATCTCTCAAAACACGAGGTTCACCACAACAAATAACGACCCACTCTGCGAGATGGGTCGTTATTATATATTATTGTTTTACAATTTATGCTTTCAGACTAACGCCTATATCTCCGCTACTCAGCGGCTGTTCTTGCCGCAAAGTCAAGAGCAAACTGAAGTGCATTTCTCACCTTCTGCCTCTGGCGATGTTTCACCAGAAGGAGAGCGGACAGGGCAGAGCTTCGAGACAGACATTAGTTTACCGCCACCAAGTCTCTTTGGGCGGCTACCAATCACCAATGGGCTAGAGTCGAAAGACCTCGCCAATTCAACGACCGAATCGTCAGCAATGTACTACCCGCCACATCCTCATCAAGGCCGAAAAGACCACCCCCACGCCTAGAAATAGCCAAGAAGTCGCACTCAGCACCTATCTTATCCCAAACAGCATTCACGCTTCCATCAGGATAGCAGACACATCTACCCCGAAACTTACTACAATAGTCAGTAACACCCCTCCCTACTTCACCTAGAAGCGCACGCAGCCTCTCTGCTTGGTACACAAAAGTCCACCGTGATCTTGGCAGGCTTAAGCTTTTATATTATTCCTCGTTTTTACTATCTAGTAATAGAGTGTTAGGCGTCCATAAAAAGTAGGCAAAAAAAGATAAAAGCCACCCTATTCGGATGGCTCTTATATAATTCGGCACCGTGCTAGTTTCCCACTAAAAGCAGTATAATCGCCGCTGATGAGCTTGACTTCTGTGTTCGGAATGGGAACAGGTATTTCCTCATCGCCATGGGCACCGAAGTGGGGGTTTAAGCGCTTGGTCCCGATATGATTCACTCGGTGGGCCAAACCCCTGCTTCGACGTCCATCTGGCACGGATTTTGTGTTGTAAAACTGTAAATGATTGACAACAACTGGTGATACACACCAATTACTAGTTAAGTCTACCTTATCCACGTTACCAATGCAAGCATCAGTACCGTAGACAAGGACATAAAAAGGCAATGGGACTATTAGTACGCTTCAGCTCCGTATGTTGCCATACTTCCACCTTGCGCCTATCAACGTGATCGTCTTTCACGGTCCTCATAGGGAAATCTAATCTTGAGGTTAGTTTCGCGCTTAATATGCTTTCAGCGCTTATCTATTCCGCACATAGCTACTGGGCAATGCAGCAGGTGGCCACAACCCATACACCAGCGGTGCGTCCACCCCGGTCCTCTCGTACTAGGGGCAGATCCTCTCAAATTTCCTAACGTCCATACCGGATATAAACCGAACTGTCTCACGACGTTCTGAACCCAGCTCGCGTACCACTTTAATCGGCGAACAGCCGAACCCTTGGAAGGTGCTCCCCCTCCAGGATGTGATGAGCCGACATCGAGGTGC
>JBATSI010000021.1:0-11563 GCA_049293215.1 Saccharimonas sp. (SeqCode)
CTTATTACACAAACACATCATACAAACAGACGTGGCTTTACCATCGTTGAACTTCTCATTGTTATTGTGGTGATTGCTGTGTTGGCAGCTATATCTATTGTGAGTTATAACGGAATTCAAGAACGAGCACGGAAGTCAGAGATTTTGTCGGCAGCAGATCAAATGAGTAAAGTTGTTGAGCTATACAAGATAGACAACAACTCATATCCAATATGTAGCGTGGGGGAAAATACAGGGTGCGCCCTGAGCTCTATGTCGTCGCAATTAGTGCCAAAATATGTCAATGCCTTACCTGCATATAGTGGTGGTATATATAACTATGTAGCAGACGGTGACAGTTGGGGTATTGGTGTATTTAAAGATGGTAAGTTTGTTTGTCGGACAGGTAAGATACCTGTGGATTCAGGCTGGTGGGCTAGTCCTGCAACAGCAAAAGACTGTAAAGATTTATAAGCAATTTAGTGATATTGTCGTAGTGATTCGATGGTATTCTTGCGTGCAGCACGAATAGCGGGATAGAGACCAAACACGACGCCGGTAATCGTGGACAAACAGAGTGCGGTAAGCGCAGTTTCCCAATTGAGCGCTGGCGCAAAAAAGAGGAAGCTACACAGAGCAAACGCTGTGATATATCCAAGGACGTAGCCGAGGATACCTCCGAGAAGGCTAATGGCGAGAGATTCTATGATGAATTGGACGGCGATAGTGCCGTTGGTGGCGCCAACAGCTTTGCGAATACCGATTTCTCGCGTGCGCTCCGTGACGCTTACGAGCATGATGTTCATGATACCAATACCGCCAACGACAAGGGATATTGCCGCAATGACGGTCAACACTTGTGTGAGCGCTATAAACAGTTGATTCGTTGGCTGCCCAATGGTACTTCCGTGACTTACAGTGAAATCATCGGTGTTGTCGTGATTTTTTTGTAGCTGCGTGTGCACGGATGCGGCAAGTGCTGTTATGTCGTGAGGTGAAGTGGCTTGGACGTTGATTTGCTGAATCTGTGGTTGTCCTTGATGAAGTTGTTTGCCTGCTTGAAGGCTAATAATCGCTGCGTTGTCGAAGTCGATATTATTGTAATTGATCGGCATATTGAGTCGATTGAGTATGCCGCCTACGATGAACCGTTGCCCGCTGAGTGTAAAGATTTGTCCAATTGATTGATCGGTACCAAAAAGGTCAATTGACAACTGAGTTCCAAGAACAGCGACGGCAAAATCGCCCTTGTCGTCGAGGAATTGACCATTGCGCAATGTAAGATTGCTTATACTCATAAGGTCGCTTGTTGAAGCAACGATGGTGCTTATTTCGCTTGTTTGTTGAGAGGTGAGCTTGCCGCTGAATGTCATAATGGGAGCGACGGCGTGAGTGTTGGGAAGTTTACGGATGGTTTGGACGTCGTTTTCGGTGAGTGTACTTGTGTTGTAGCCGTATTGTGCAATCGAGCCTGCTAACGAAGTAAGGTTTTTTGACTCCGCACCGGGTCGTACAACAATCAAATTATTATTGAGTTCAACAATCTGATGGTCGATAATTTGCCGCAACCCACCACTGAGTGCGAGAATAGTAACAACACTTGCAACGCCAATTGCAATACCGAGTGTCGCAAGAATGTTGCGTCCGCGATTATGACGAAAGCTGCTGATTGCGTTTTCGATATGATCATGGAGTATCATCGTTTTGCCTTTTTCTTCTTTCTTGTGGACGTCTTCTTGGTGCTCTTTGCTTGCTTGGATTTCGTTGCTAAAGACTGCTTGAGAGGAATCGCGACAGGCTCTTGTTCGGCGGAGGCGTGGATTGTGATATCGCTTGCGATCTTGCCGTCAAGCATCTTGATGACACGGCTGGCGTAGCTTGTAAGGTTTGGATTGTGGGTTACCATGATGATGGTGTTGCCGCGCTTGTGCAGCTGGGAAAGCTCCTCCATGATAACGTGACTTGAGCGGCTGTCGAGATTGCCTGTTGGCTCGTCGGCAAGGATAATTGATGGATTATTGACAAGGGCACGCGCGATTGCAACGCGTTGCATCTGCCCACCTGAGAGCTGCCATGGGTAATAATATTCACGTTCTTGCAAATGAAATGTCTTGAGGGCTGCACTTGCTTGCTCGAGACGTTTAAGGTGTCGAACGCCTCTGTAGGTGAGGGGGAGCGCGACGTTTTCGAGTACGGTGAGGCGATTGATGAGGTTGAAACTTTGAAAAACGATGCCAATTTGATGTGAGCGAATATTGGCGCATTGTCGCTTGCTGAGTGCCTCTACACTTGCTCCGTCTAGTAGGTATTCGCCATCGTCTGATTGGTCGAGAAGTCCGATGATGTTCAGCAGTGTCGTCTTACCGCATCCGCTGGGGCCCATTATGATGATAAATTCACCTTTATCGACGCGTAGCGATACGTTGTCGAGTGCATTTTGTGCGGCGTCACCAAGTCCATAGCGCTTTGTTAGCGCTTTTAGCTCGATAACTGGTGCTGCAGGCTGTTTGCTCATCTCTGTCTAGTATAATCTGTTAAAATTCTGTTCTGCAAGCATAATTGAAGGTTAAAAATACAACTGGTATAATACGTGTAGCTGGAGAGGTGCAAGAGTGGTTGAATTGGCACGCCTGGAACGCGTGTGTGGGGCAACCCACCCAGGGTTCGAATCCCTGTCTCTCCGCCAAGATCTAACAGACGAGAGACCTTATGATAGAGGTCTCTTTTGCTTTCAGCCGAATACTTTAATCAATAGCATGCAGGACGATAGTAGCTATAGCAAGAACTCCTATCTGAGGAAGAACCTGGGAAAGGTATAATTTTTGTCGATAATGAAACGAAAACCGTCGTTAATATATGTAAAGGCAATGCTTTTGAAATTGACTGGATAAACGAAGGCACAAGAAACAGCGGAAAGAAAATTCCACGGAGAAACATCATCGGAAAGCCAAGGAGATTTGTCGCAGCCGAGGCTCGACAAGCATTTTCTATACAGCGTGTCATCATGATGACGGAGATGACCATCTTGCTGCTATAACGCCCCGTAAGACCACTGACAGATAATCATATCGCTATTGAAGGGTCGTCATAGTTAAATGGAATCATTTATATTTTATCGTCGCGCAAAAATCTCTTTAAGGCTGAGCTTGCGGCTGTACTCGAGCGCACCATAACGAAAGATGCGGACGGCAATATACATGACTGCAATGGCGCTTATCATAAGGATAACAATAGCAAGGGCCGCTTCGCCAATACCAAGATTACCCGCGGCATTGCGGAGCATCAATGGTATAGGAGAAGTAAGTGGAAAAAGTGACAGGAACTTCACGAGGGGTGCATCTGGCATTGAAATAAACAGCGTCACTGCATACAGTGGACCAAAGAGAAGAATCATCACTGTGCCAAAGAAACTGCCAGCCTCCTTGGCTGTCGGGACAGCGGCGCCAATAGCGACAAGAAGACCCGTAAAGAGTAGAAAGCTTGCAATAAACACAAGAAGACCAATGATGATACGCGTAGGATCAAGCGGAATATTGGACAAGTCAACTGAGGGAAGTGATAGTTTGTCATGAAGCAGGATATACCCAATAAGTGCCGGTGCGACGACAAGAATGCCTTGGATGAAGGCAAGAAATACAAGAGAAATGATTTTCCCAAGGATGAGCGTACGAGCCTCAATGGTAGTAAGAATCATCTCAATAACGCGATTCTCTTTTTCTTCAGTCGTACTCGTGAGCATTTGGTTGCCAAAGAATGCAATCAGGAAATAAAACAACACAAGAAAAATACCAGGAACAATCATCTCTTTGATGGTGTCGTGTTCTTTGCCGTCGCGATAGGTGATCGTCTGGCTTTTTGTCTCGTTTTTGATGATGCTTACGAGCGAGGGATCGATAGTTGCTTCTGCCGAGGTACTCAAAAGGGTTGTTGCGATACTACCGTATCGACCATTCTCAAAAATACCAACGTCTTTACCGTAAATTTCTATCGCTTGTGTCTTGAGGTCTTTTGGATAAAAGATGTAAGAATCGAGTTTTCCTGTTTTGACGTCATCAATAGCTGCTTGTTTTTCGTTTGCGGCTACTGAGGTTGCTTTGATTGACGAAAGGACAGAAGGCTTGATAATGCCTGATTCATCGGTAATGGCTAGACTAAATGACTGATCTTTGAGTTTGTCTGCGGCATCACTTGTCGCTTGATTTGAGAGAAAAATGACGCCGAAAATACCTGCAAAAAGTAATGGAAAACTAAGCGCTGTAATCCAAAACGTCTTTTTCTTTAACGCACGAACAATCTCGAAGTGAATGACTGTTGATAAATTATGCATGGTGGGTCTCCTCCTCGTTGGTGTTGCTATAGACTTGGATAAAGATATCGTCAAGTGATTTTCCAGCAAACTGGTTTTTCACAGCAGCGACTGTGCCGTAGGCTTGTGCGATTCCATCTTTGAGCAGAATGATTCTATCGCACAGTCGTTCGACTTCCTCCATCTGGTGGGTGACCATAACAACGGTTGCTCCCTTTTGCTGGTGTTCTTCAATAATTTCCATGAGAAGGCGGCGGTTAACAGGGTCGAAGCCTTTTGTTGGCTCATCGAGAATAAGCAGCTCAGGGTCACCAAGAATAGTAATACCTAGCTGAACTTTTTGCTGTTGTCCACCACTTAGCTTGTCCAGCTGAATCTTCGCCTTGTCTATGAGGTCGACGCGTTTCAGAAAGGCGAGCGACTGCTGTCGTGCCTCGTCTCGACTGAGTCCCTTTAACTGTCCAAAGTAGACCATGACATCAATCACCGACTCTTTTTTGTAGAGTCCGCGCTCTTCTGGAAGATAGCCAAGACGAACATCCCCGGAGACTGAATATGGGTGATCCTTTATAAGAAGTTCACCTGCGGTTGGGACGTATATACCGAGGAGTGCTCGAATGGTCGTTGTTTTGCCAGATCCGTTGCTACCAAGCAGACCAAATGTCTCGCCTTTCTTTACGGTAAAGCTAAGATCCTTGATAATAGTGTCTTTTCCGAATTTCATCGAAAAGTGCTGTATCGAAATAATATTGCTCATACAACCATTATCACAGGTGTGGCAGAGGAAGTAAAGGAAGCGATAGTATGATGTAGTGAAAAAAACATAGAAAATGGCTTGCAATCCACATATATAGTGCTTATACTATTTTATATACGCTATATATAGGAGCGGATACAAAATAAACATGGGACAAGCTCGACAAAGAGATGGATGCATTCCATGTGTTTGAGATGTCTTAAGGCAATCTTTGGAAGGTGTTGCTTGAGGAAGGGGAACGATATGACTGACATATATATTACACAACAAGATGGCACAAAAAAGCCATTCGACGCAAAGCAAATAAGTGTATTGCTGCTTGAGGCAAGCCAAGGCCTCCCACACCAGATTGAGATGGTGGCAGAAATTATAAGTGAAGTACAGATGACGCTTTTCAATGGAATGACAGCGGCACAGTTAGACGAAGCGCTTATTCAGGCGGCGGTACAGAATGTGAAAGATGATCCTGACTATGATAAGATTGCCGCCCATTTATTACTAAGAACGATATATCAAGATTTACTCGGTAGCTACAAGACGGATGAGGAGCTGAAACAGCTACATGCAGCAGCATTTCCAAAATATGTACGCCACGCGGTGAAAGAGGGGCTTCTCGATCAGAGAATGGCTGACAGCACCTTATTTGATTTGAAGAAACTGGGAAGTGCTCTTGACCCAGCGAAAGATAAACTCAGCAAATACCTAGGGGTAGTCACGAATAAGAACCGCTATGCCTTGCGAAAACAGGATGGCGCGCCACTTGAAGTGCCACAATTCACCAATATGCGTATAGCTATGGGCCTTAGCTTTAACGAGAAGGATCCAACAGCCGCAGCGATGAGCTTTTATCGACATATGGCAAATCTCGAGTATTCACCAGGTGGCAGCACTCGGGTGAATGCAGGAGGGTCTTTCCCGCAGCTATCGAACTGTTTTGTCATGGAAGTTCAGGATGATATGGAATCGATTGCAAAAAGCATTCGAGACACGATGTGGATTGCCAAGGGTACGGGCGGTATTGGTATTAGTATGAATAAACTTCGTGCCGCAGGGAGCCCAGTGAAGACAACCAACACCGAGAGTACTGGTCCAATACCATTTATGAAAATGATAGATACTGCGCTTTTTGCAGTCAGCCGAAAAGGAAAAAAAGCGGGAGCTGCTGCACTATATATGGAAAACTGGCACCTTAACTTCCCGCAATTTATTGATTTGCGACAGAACTCGGGCGACCCGTATCTGCGTACTCGTTTTGCAAATACGGCGGTTTTTATAAGTGATGAGTTTATGCGTCGAGTCGAAAAAGATGAGGAGTGGTATTTGTTTGATCCAGCCGAGGTAAAGGATCTACCGGAGCTATATGGAGACGCGTTTAGTAAACGATACCGTGAGTATATAAAAAAGGCTGAGGCTGGTAAGATGCGTGCCTTTGATAAACTTCCTGCACGTGATCAATTTCGCCAAATACTCATTAGCCTGCAAGCGACAAGCCATCCGTGGCTTACATGGAAAGATACCATCAATGTTCGCGCGCTCAATAACAATTCTGGAACAATCCATCTCTCGAATCTTTGTACTGAAATCACACTACCGCAAGACGAGAACAATATTGCAACGTGCAATCTCGTGAGTATGAATTTGAGTGCATTCTTGAACGAAGAAACGAAGGAGTGGGATTGGACGCGTCTCGAAGCATCGACACGCTCAGCGACGCGCCAACTCGATAACCTTATCGATATCACAAATACACCAATTCCCGAAGCTATGCATTCAAACATTCAAAACCGCGCGATAGGACTTGGCTATATGGGTCTGTCTGATGTCCTAGAAAAACTTGAGATAAGTTATGAGTCTGAAGAGGCGTATGAGCTGGTTGATCAGCTTACGGAGTTTATTAGTTATCATGCAATAGCCGAATCTGCAGCGCTCGCGGCGGAGCGTGGATCATATCCAAACTTTGAAGGATCGGCATGGAGTAAGGGCGAACTACCGATTGATACAATAAAAAAACTTGCAAAAGATCGTCGAGTTCCCGTCGCTGTCAATACGGTAGCAAGGCTTGACTGGGAGAGCTTACGAAAGAAAACACAGCAAGGAATGCGTAATGCAACGCTTATGGCGATTGCTCCAACGGCAAACATCTCTCATGTGACAGGGACAACACCAGGTATCGATCCACAGTTCAGTCAGATCTTTAGTCGCTCAACGCTTAATGGCAAGTTTCTTGAAGTAAATCACAATCTCGTAAAAAAGCTAAAGGAGCTTAATCTGTGGAGTGAGCTAAAAGATGAGCTACTCATTAATCAAGGTGACATTCAGGGCATAGAAAAAATTCCTCAAGCAGTGCGCGATGTATACAAGACGAGCTTTCAGCTGAGTCCGTACGCATTCATAGAAGTAGCGGCACGTGCACAGAAATGGGTTGACCAGGCGATTAGTCGCAATATGTATCTTGAAACACGCAATATTGATGAATATGTCACGATTTACAGTGAGGCGTGGCGACGTGGTCTAAAGACGACCTACTATTTGCATGTGAAGCCACGGCATCAGTCTGAGCAGACAACAGTTGCAGCAAACAAGGCAGAGCAGATTCGAAAAGAAGATGGGCGCAAAGTTGGTTTTGGCTTTGCAAGGAGGAAATAGATGATGGCAGTAACACATCTAAAAAAAGGTACAGTACGAGACGAAGTGTACTCTCGTGTCGATAAAAACGAGATGTCTCGTGTGGTACAGGATCGATTAGCGCAGTACAATGAGCAGATTGCTCGCGCAGAAAAAGCGATTCATGATGCAGAGCGACGCGTCGTGCGTGCACGCCATGAGCTGCATCGTCTAGAACATCATCGTGGCGCTATATATGATTTTTGTGATAAGCAGGGGATTAATAGGGAGGATAATGTATGACACAACAAACGCAACCAAAAGGTATTCTTGGATCGGGATTATGGGAAGGTCTTCAGCTCAAGCCGGTACGGTATCAATGGGCGTATGATTTATACAATCAGGCAGTCGCAAACACATGGTTCCCCAACGAAGTGCAGCTTGTGCGCGATCTCTCTGATTTTGAAAAAATGACCGACGAGGAAAAGCATGCGTTAAAAACAGTCATTAGCTACCTCAATCCAAACGAACTATTGATCAATAAAAGCCTTGCTTTCGGTATTTACCCGTATGTTAATGCCGCTGAAGCACATATTTATTTGTCTAAACAAATGTGGGAAGAGGCAAATCATTTCATGACGTTTGAATACATTATTGAAACATTTCCGTTTGATCGTGAAGAGATATATGCCGCTGGTCGTGGTAAGAAAAGTCTCAAGGATAAGGCAGATTTCCAAATGAAATATGTTGGACGAATGCTCAACGAAAAGCTTGACGTCACAACAACAGAGGGCAAGAAAGACTTTGTGCGTAACTTGGTGGCGTACAATATTGTTCTCGAAGGTATTTGGTTCTACTCTGGATTTATGGTTGGTATGAGTTTTCGTCGTCGCAATCTCTTGCGTAACGTTGGCAGTTTGCTTGATTGGATTACACGAGACGAGAATCTTCATCTCACCTTTGGTATAAATCTATTGCTCACTATTATGGAAGAAAACGAGGACCTGCAAGATCCTGAATTTGCCGATGAAATCCGAGGACTTATACTGAAGGCGGTTGAGCTCGAAACAGCGTACAACAAAGACATGTTGCCAAATGGTATTCTTGGACTGAACGCTGACTATGTCAATCAGTATGTGAAGTTTATGACGGACCGTCGTCTCGAAGAGCTCGGATTTGAAAAGGAATACAACGTTGCAAATCCGGCAAAATGGCTTGCTGCGGCCAATGATACGCTTGAGCTTGTCAATTTCTTTGAAAGCACGAATACAAGTTACGAAGTAAACTCGGTGAAGTAGGGAGATGATATGAAAGATATGCTCGAAGACGTACGCGTTGGCTGTGTGGCAACAGTGGACAATGATGGCGCGCCACGTGCCACGCCAGTTCACTTTGCGATATGGAATAATCAGGTGATTTGGCTATCGCCAGCTCAGACGCATCACTCGCAAAATATTGCTCGAGATGGTACTGTGTCGTTTGTCGCCTGGGAAAGCCCACTTCGCTCAATTGCTGTTACGACAACCGCTCATGCAGTAGAGGGTGCAGAGGCCAAAGTCCTGATAGAAAAATATCGAGCTAAACTAGGTGCCTCTCCCAAGCTCGATGGCGCAACGGTATATGTTGCAGATATTTCATAAAATATGGTCATAAGTATTGATTTATACGCTACATATAGCGTATAATCATAAACATAAGCAAAAAGGAAGTAACATGAACGCATCAAAAATAGTCTCCGATGACATGACGTTAGAAGAAAAACTTGAAGCTATCGAGAAGGCGATGAAGGCCGCTCAAGAGCAAGCCGCAGAAGAAGCTACCGCGCAGGGGAAGATGTTTGTCCCAATCGACCCCGCGGATCTTACGATGTGTGAAGGCTGTCAATAAGATATACATAGAAAACGATAAAATAAACTGGATAGCCTTATCCAGTTTATTTTATTTGTTTATGGCGGTATGATAAAGTGACGAACGGAGAAAATGTATGAGAACAAAGTTGCTTATTTTTGGTATTTCAGGAGACCTTAGTCGACGAAAACTTTTGCCTGCGCTCAAGCGTATTTTATTAACTGAGGAATTTCAGGATGACCTTTCAATCATTGGTGTTTCTAGGCAGCCAGATGATGTTCGTCAGATATTAACACGCTCGCTTGGCGACGATTCGTTGGCGGATAAATTTTCTATGTTTACAATGGACCTTGCAAAGCCAGCGAAATATCATGAACTCAAAAAGTACATCAATCTTCAGGACGACGAGCAGCTCCTCGCGTATTTTTCTGTCCCACCAAGTATTGCAACAAGTATCGTTGATTTCATGGGCGAGGCGGGAATAAATACACCAAATGTTAAAATCTTATTTGAAAAACCATTTGGTGTTGATCTTGCTTCGGCGGAAGATATTATTGCACGAACGACACGATATTTTAAGGAAGAACAGCTTTATCGGATTGATCATTATCTTGCCAAGGAGATGTCGCAAAACATTGTTGCATTTCGTGGTGGAAACGCACTGTTTAGCCATATCTGGAATAACCAAGCAATTGAATCGATTGAAGTACTTGCAACGGAGAAAATTGACATTGAAGGACGAGCGCAGTTTTATGAGCAAACTGGCGCTTTGCGCGATCTGGTGCAGGGTCATTTAATGCAGCTTCTCGCGCTGACGCTCATGGAAATTCCTGCAGAGTTTGACTGGGATACGCTTGCCTCTTTTCGACTCAAGGCACTGGAGCAGCTCACTATTGCAGATCCCGCCGATACCTATCGAGCGCAGTATAAAGGATATCAAGATGAAGTGGCAAACGAGGGGAGTCTCGTAGAGACGTTTGCGTCCGTTGGCTTGACGTCGAACGATCCGCGTTGGAAGAACACGCCTATTCGACTTGTAACAGGTAAGGCGCTTAGTCGCAAAACAACAGAAGTCCGGATTCACCTAAAGAAACAGCGGCTCGCACAAAGTAATAAAATTATTTTTCGTATTCAACCAAACGAAGGTATAAGTATCGAGTTGTATATCAAGAAGCCAGGATACGATCGACAATTTGAACGACGAAGTTTGAGTTTTAGCTACCCGGAGGATGAGGTGCTGCCTGATGCCTACGAACAGGTAATCGTCGACGCTATACGCAGTCGAAAAAGCCTCTTTACGAGTGGAGACGAAGTGCTTCGTAGCTGGAAGATTCTTTCTCGCGTACAAGAATCGTGGCACATGGACAACGATCCGCTGCCATTATATCGTAAAGGTTCTTCATTAAAGCAGATACACGAACAACTTGGCGTATAGCTGTTTAAGAAAGGGTATAATACCGACCCGCAACAATATCTGCCATGGTATGCGAAACACTTGAGGCGTACGTGTTGCCAAACTTATGAAGATGCAACATAAGATAATATAGTCGATAGTAAAGCAGGCGCGTCTCATAGCCTACATCAAGAGGAAACGCTTGTTGATATGATTGGTAAAATGCATCAGAAAAACCGCCAAATACTGTAGTGATGCCAATATCGAACTCGCGATCGCCATACATAACCGCAGGATCGATCAAGGCGGGACGCCCATTGTCGAGAAACATATAATTACCTCCCCACAAGTCGCCGTGAAGAAGTGATGGCGTGCTTTTGTGGGCGCTTAGCGCATCAACAATGATACGGCGTACATGTTGATATTGAGATTCCTGCTCCGCACTCCAAGCACCGTTTTCTATAAGTGCAGCAGCAAGCACGTCAAGTCGCCTTGAGACAAACAATTCACTCCAAGAACGACACCATGTATTGTCAAACGTTATGGCGGCTCCTGTATAATCTGTCTGAAAACCGAATGTGCCAGCTGAGTTGATGTGATGATGAAGTTTAGCGACAAGTGCGCCAAGCTCCTCTTGCTTTCCCGCGCCTCGCGGAAGGTAGTTGAGCAAGAGGTA